>JAIFNC010000218.1:1880-13506 GCA_020047935.1 Bacteroidota bacterium | reverse complement strand
AAAATAGTTCCGCCAAAAAATTTTAAAGCACGCCCCACCACCGACATTGCGAAAGAAGCACTCTTTAATATTTTGGAACACACACACGAATTTTCGGAAATGGAGGTTTTAGACCTTTTTTCGGGTACCGGCAGCATAAGCTATGAATTTGCCTCGCGCGAGTGTAAAAAAGTGGTTTCCATAGAAAAAGACTACAGAAGCTATGCGTTTATAAAAGAAACTGCTGAATTATTCAATTTAAAAAATCTGTCGGCATATAAAGCTGATGCATTTAGGTTTATTGCAAAATCGAGTATGCAATTTTCGATTATATTTGCCGACCCGCCTTACGATTTGCCCGAATTGAGCAAAATACCCGATGCGGTGTTTGCAAGCAACATTTTAAAACCCGACGGTTTGTTTATATTAGAGCACAGTTCAAATTACGATTTTAGTGCACATCCTAATTTTTGGATGCTTAAAAACTATAGTAAAGTACATTTTTCTTTTTTCAGGTTTCAGGAAGATGGAAAAACGGTCGAATAATCAATGGATTAGCGTAAGAAGTCAACAAAATTGCATTTTCACAGAAAAAAGTTCATAATAATTTTTGAATTTCAGAAAAAATGCTTACTTTTGCAACGCTTTCGACAAAAAGCAAGTTCTTAAAAATTGGTTCGGTAGTTCAGTTGGTTAGAATACATGCCTGTCACGCATGGGGTCGCGGGTTCGAGTCCCGTCCGGACCGCAGAAAGAGCGGAGTTCTTTAAAAATATTGTTAGTTTTATTGTTAGGTTCGGTAGTTCAGTTGGTTAGAATACATGCCTGTCGTTAGTTTTATTGTTAGGTTCGGTAGTTCAGTTGGTTAGAATACATGCCTGTCACGCATGGGGTCGCGGGTTCGAGTCCCGTCCGGACCGCAAAGCTTCAAATTTGAAGCTTTTTTTTCGCTTAAAACATTTTTCGTTTGTAATTATCATCTTTACAGCTTAATGATCCGTTCTAATTGTTGCAAACTATCAATTTTGTTATTCTCTACATACTTTCAGCCTAATATATAAAATATTTTACGATGTTTTAGGTAGATTAAATTTATTGCTTAACTTTGTCATTGCACGGTATTTTTTTTTAAAACAACGATTGTTGCTGAAACTTATAGATTTACAAACCTATTTCTGCTTAATGAAAAAGTTTATTTACATTGTTTTTATCTTTTACTTTACCCTTACCCTTGCAGGGCAACCGGTAAAGTATGGTTTTTTAGGTGTAACAAACTACAATAAAAGCCATTACAATATAAAAACTCAATTACGAAGCATAAAGCAAGGATTAAACGGCATTATGTATTTTGGTACAAATAAAGGGCTGCTAAGCTACGACGGTACCGAATGGGATATGATTGAACTACCGCGTTATAACTCGGTAAGGTCGTTGGATATGGATGCAACCGGCACCGTATATATTGGCAGCCAAGGCGATTTCGGTTATTTAAAATCGTCGCATAGCGGCAAGCACGGCTTTGTTTCGCTTATTCCGCTATTGGCAGCTTCCGACCTCAATTTTCGCGATGTTTGGAAAACAACTGCACACACTGAAGGTATATTCTTTCAAACACAAAATAAAGTATACTTATACAAATCGGACTCAATTCGCACGTATTCCTTCCCTAATAGGCTTTCGTTCGACTTTATTTTCGATTCGCATTATTATTTATACAGCGCCGAAAATGAAAAGTTATACCGATTCAACAAGAATAAATTTGATACGATAGCGTTGCCTAATTCGATTAAGAATTACAAAATTTACGGAGTGGTACCCTTCAAGTCCGATGAACTGATATTATTTACCGAACTGCACGGTCCGGTAATTTACTCATTAAATTCGGTGCCAAAGCAAAAAGATTCGAGAATATTAAGCCCAAAACTTGCGCAGTTTTTTAATCGCTATCCGTGTACTTCGGGTTCTGTTTTACCCGACGGTAATATTGTACTGGGTACCAACGGCAGTGGCATACTAATAATAAATACAAATGGCGAAATAGTTGAAAACCTGAATGAAAATAGCGGTTTATTAAGCGATAAAATTGACAATATTCTGACTGATGGCGAAGGACAAATTTGGGCTTTGACCGAAAAAGGAATTAGCCATATTGAATACAATTCGCCGTTTAGGTATTTGCGCGGCGTTAAATCGCCGGTTGGCAGTTTAAATGCCATGCTTAGCCCTATAAACAAAAACTTTAACAAATCGCTTTACATTGGCACCAGCAACGGTTTATATACCCTTTCAACCTATAATATTAATAAACCGGCAACTTTACAAACCATTGAAGATTTTGAGTTAAAACGCTTTCAATTAAACACTTCAGTAAATAAATTTTTGGAGTTTAAAAATACCGTTTTTGTTGCTACCGACCAAGGGTTATATACAATTTGTAACAATAAATTACAAAAAGCAGGCGGCTATTTTACTGCAAAAATTCAAAATATTCAGTTGTATAAAGGCAAATATTTGTTAGCAAACGATAAAAATTTCATCTATGTTTTCAATATTTTCAAATCGGGTATAGGGTACAACGTTAGTTTCAAGAAAAAGTTTATTTCAACTCACGACCAATTTGCTAATTTTGCTATTGACACACTAAACAGAATAATTACCGCAGTTCCGGGAGTTGGTATAAGCACTTACCGTTTGTCGAACGATATGCAAAACATCTTAAAAATTAAGCTTTACACCAAGCAAAATGGCAGCTCGGCAAGCAATTTCCCTACCAAACCGGTAATGAACCGAAATTCATTATATTGCCTTTCAATTGACGGTATTTTAAAATACGACTACAGAACCGATAAATTTGTAATGGACACCACGCTAAACAAGGCAGCATATGGTTTAGCATACAACGAATTGGTTACCGATGCCAATAAGGATTATTGGCTGATAGACGAAAAACAAAACAGGGTTTGGCATTTGGCTAATAGCAATAAGCAACTTAAAAACGAACAATTGTTTGTAAACCGACTGCGAAACGAATATGTAAACTTTTTATATACCGATAATTGCTGCAATGTTTATATAGGAACCGAAAACGGAATTGTTATTTACAATGCTAATTTCCCGAAGCAAACCATACCCGATTTTCCGGTGCTTATTCGCGAAGCATACACCTACAGTAACAACGATACGGCGAAGGTATTAATCGGAAAATCGCAATTTACCGACTATACTTTTACGAACCCCATAAAAATACAACATACCGAAAATGCGCTTAAATTTAAAGTTTCGGCACCAAGCTATATTGGCGAAGATGTGAACAAATATAGCTATTTTCTTGAAGGATTTGATGTTAGATGGTCGGAATTTACCACCATTCCAACCAAAGAATATACCTATTTGCCTTCAGGAAAATATACCTTCAAGGTAGTTGCCATGAATGCTTTTGGCATAAAAAGCAAAGTAAATTCGTTTGCCTTCGAAATTACACCTCCAATATGGCTTACTGTACCGGCATTTATTTTTTACATAATATTACTCGTAATTACTGTATATGCACTTATTAAGGCCAATGCGTACCGTTTGGAAATGGAAAGCAAAAAGCTTAAGAAAAAAGTACTTGAACGAACGCTTGAGCTGCAAAACCAGCAAAATTTACTAATAGCAACAAACGAAGAATTGCTTGCCAAGCAGGAAGAAATAACCAGCCAAACCGAACGTTTAGCCTTGCAAAACAAAGAACTGGAGCAATTGCAGATTGCTGTAACCGAAACCGATAACGGTATATTAATTCTTAGCTCGAAAGGTGAAATAGAATGGGTAAACGATTCTTTTTCACAGACTTTTGAATTTATGTTAAGTTCAGGTTCTACTTCGGTGCCCGCCTATTTAAGTACCGGATTTAATAAAGTGCTTGAAACCGGCTCGTCGGTTTCGTTCGAAACCTTAAATACCGACAACGAAAAACTATGGAAACAAACCACCTTAAGCCCAATTTTTTCGGAAACTGCAGAAATTGAGCACATTGTTGCAATAGAGTCGGACATTACAAAATTAAAAAACGCAGAGGCGCAAATTTCCAGACAAAACGACGATATTACTGCCGGAATACGATACGCGCAAACAATTCAGTCGGCATTGCTGCCACCCTTGCAAAATTTTACCAAGTGGTTCGATAATTTTATTATTTACCTACCCAAAGACATTGTTTCGGGCGATTTTTACCGCCATACCCGAATAGAAAACGACACCGAATTTGGACTGCATTTAATAATTGTTGCCGATTGTACCGGGCACGGCGTACCGGGAGCATTTATGAGTATGATTGGTATACAGATGCTTAACGAAATTATTTCGGAACATAATATTGTTAGCCCGGCAGAAATTTTAGCCGAACTCGATTACCGAATTATTAATTCCCTTCACCAAAAGACAAACAGCAATCGCGATGGAATGGATGTAGCGATTATAAGTATTGAAAAAATAGGCGAGCAATACCGCATACTTTTTTCGAATGCTAAGCGCCCATTGTTCTATAAAAACACCTCCGACGACGATGTAAAAATAATTCAGGCTACACGACGCTCTATTGGTGGCGATTTTTTTGTTTCAACCACACCTTTTGTAAACTACGAACTATTGCTCGAGCCTAATTCATTTATTTATATGCTTACCGACGGTTATTCCGATAGCCCTACCGATGAGCGAAAACGTTTAGGAAAACGCAAATTACATGAAATGTTAAACGAAATACATGTTTTCCCGTTTAGCGTACAAGAAGAAATAATCGCTGATGCAATTTTAACTTCAAAATCGGGCGAAGAACAGCGCGACGATATTACATTTTTAGCCCTAAAACTACGTTAACCGGAACATTTCAATTTTTCCGGCTAAAAATTTTCATATAATAAAAATATAGCGTAAATTGCACACTTTATTTTACATTATCGATTGTATCAAACTACATGGACATCAAGAAATTCGACTGGACGCTTTTTTTAGAATTATTAGAAAATAAAGAAATAATTCCGGTAGTTGGCGCCGACATTATTCGTGTTATGCACCAAAATAGTTTTATTTCATTAAACGAATTTTTAAGTATTCAACTTTCAGAAAAACAAGAACTTACCGGCGAATATAAAAATCTGGCTGAACTTTTTGAATCGAACCATGCAAACCGCCGATTAATTACTTATATACGAACAATACTCAAAAGCCTTACCCCTGAGCATATTGATACAAGCTATTTAGTAAAACTATCGAAAATAAGCAATTTTTCGGTATTTATAAATACATCCTACGACGGTATTTTAACCGAAGTTTTGGAAAAAGTACGTCCCGACGATTTTTCCGATTTTAAAAGCATCGACTATTCGCTTACCGGTGCCGATGTAGCAAAAGAAATTATAACCGGCACTACACCGCTTATTTTTAACCTATTCGGCAATATTAAAACCGGCGAGTTTGCTAAATCGGAAGAAGAACTGCTGGAATATTGCTTCAATTATGCCCTCGATAAAAACATGCAATTCAAACTGGCAGGCGCGTTTAAAAACAGGCACCCGCTGTTTATAGGCACAAATTATCCCTTCTGGCTGCAACTTTTCATTATTCGAATGATTACTTCGGAACCGTTTTCGAAAAGCGACGTAATTAAATTTGTTGCCGAAAATAAAACCAACGATACAGCCAAATTGCGTACTTTTTTAGAAAAATACAATACCGAATTTTTTATTTCAGAAACCGACGAAAGTATGAATGTGTATGAATTTATTGACAAGATTTATGCTATTTGGTCGGAAAATAATGCCAATAAAATACAGAAACTATACAAAGGCAGCGTATTTTTGAGCTTTAACAGCGGCGACCGACAATTGGCTCACGAAGTATGGAAAACCCTTACAGAACGAGGTGTTACAACATTTTACGATGAAGAAATAATGAAATCGGGTTCGGTATACGACAAAAAAATTATTAAACAGATTAAATCGTGTACGCTATTTATTCCGTTTATTTCAGAACATTCCATTAGCGACCATTCACGCTATGTGTATGCCATTGAATGGAAAGCTGCCGAAGCTCGACGAATGTTTTTGGAAGAAGACTCAACCGACTCTTTCATTAAACCCTACATTGTAGATAATACAAACTTTTTGGATGTTCGTATTCCGGAAACATTTAGAAAACTTACCATTGCTAAAATTTATGAAACCAATATGGTAGAGGATATTATCGGCTTTTTGGAACCAATAAATGCTAATAACTAATAGTAATGATTGTAGATGCACAACACCCATACATTGGTTTACAGTCGTTTAGTGAACAACTGAAAGATTTTTTTTATGGCAGAAATAACGAAATTGAGCAACTGGCACGGCTTACCGAATTTCATCCTACCACGGTTTTATTCGGAAAATCCGGGCTTGGCAAAACCTCTATTCTACATGCCGGGCTTTCGCCTTACATGCGGAAAAATTATTTTTTGCCGCTAATTGTTCGACCAAAAATTGGCACACGAATTTTAGAAGATTTTAAGGACTCATTAATTAACTTACTAAGAGCCACCGACCCTACCCTACCCGATTTTGAAAAAGACAACCAAACAATTACCCTTTGGGAGTATTTTCATACCATACAACCGCTCAATGGCATGGTTACGCCGGTGGTAATTGTAGACCAGTTTGAAGAACTTTTTACCCTTGGTAATTTGTTTAAATCGGAAGTGTATGAATTTTTAACCGAATTTTCGGATTTGGCAGAAAATCGAATTCCGATGTTTATCAAAAATTCGAATCCGAATTTTAATTTCAATTTCGACCCTGCAATTCGAAACTACCGTGTAATTATAAGTATCCGCGAAGACTATTTGCCTCAATTTGAATCGCTTTCGCACCTTTTTCCTGCCATTGGCAACAGTAAATTGCGTATTGAGCAGATGAAAGGCGCACAAGCATTAGATGCCATTTGGAACCCGGGAAAAGAAATAATTGAACGAGCGGAAGCCATTAAGATAATTGAACTTATTTTCAAAAATAAATTACGCCACGAACATTCGGAAACGCAACGTGCTAAACTACAGCTTTTAGGCGACGAAGGGAATTGGCAAAACTATAATGTTGAACCATTTTTACTATCGCTCATTTGCTTTCAAATTAATAAATCGCGATTAACAGACCTTAAAGAAAAAATTGATAATGAGTTATTAACCGGCATTCAGGTCGAAAAAATAATTCGCAATTTCTACGACCAAAGTACCGAGGGAATAAGCAAAACATCATTAGAACTACTTGAAGATAAACTGATTACTACCGATGGTTTTAGACGTTTGCACCCAAAAAACGATTTGATTGAAAAAACCGGAATTACCGAACGCGAAATAGATTTGCTTATAAACAACCGAATTATACGTACCGAACTTTGGAACGATATTGAGTATATAGAACCAATACACGATATTTTGGTTCCTATTATGCGAAGTAACAAAGAAGAACGATTGAACCAAGAAAAAGAACGTAAAAAACGAGAACGCGCCGAACATGCCTTTAAAATTAGAACTAAAAAACTGAAAGAAAAACAAGAAAAACAAAACGTTTATAAAACAGCCGCACAATTGCTTGTATTGCCGTTAATTATTGTGCTTAGCGCATTTTTGATTACACTCGATTTGTATTTCAGCATCAAGGATTCGAACCGAAATTTAGTAGAATTAAAAGCACTTTCGGATAAAAAATTGATTGAAGCCAATACCGCCAAAACAAATACAGAAATAGAGGCCGATATGCAATACAACCAAACAAGGCTTGCCGACGAATTGAATAACTTTTTTTTCAAATCAGTTCCGCGAAATAACCTCGACCCTATTGCCTTAAAAATTAACAATCAGGTGGATACGTACTTAAAAGAGGCAAACTTTCCAAAAGCTGTTGAAGCTGCTGAAATGCTAACTCTTTTTTACGAAAAACAAGATATAGTGAACAATGAGTATTTTAAAGCTTTCGAAAAACTAACTTATAGTCGAATTTTGAATGGCGAATACAGTAAAGTCCGATTTAGTCTTATTTCACTGCTTATAAGTTATCCGAATAACGAAGTATTTAACCGCTACTTGGCAATTAACTTTTTAGTTAATAACGAGTTAACCGAGGCAATTGAAACCTATAATCGCTACAAAAATAAGCCATACCCAAATTCGGAATTTACCACATTTGTAGAGGCGTTCAAATCTGATTTGGATGAGTTTGAAAGGCTAAAGTTTAAACACAAAGATTTTGATAGGATTAGAACTTTACTGGACGAGGAATAATTACTCAGGCAATTCATTGTAAATTTCAATTAAACTATCGGACTTAAAAAAATATAAATTTCCCGGGTATTCTTTTACTTGTTCGAACTTAGAACTACATTTCAGTTCATTTTTGAATAATTTCATATATTTTGACCTATATTTTGTATTATAAGCTTTTGCATCTATAACAAAAAGAGGTTCTTTCAGATTCTGACCACTTGACAGTGATAAATCAGTGAATCCGACTAAAATCATAAAAAGTTTATATCCATTTTTGGACGCATATTCTTCATAACTATACAATGGCTTGCAAAATATGCTGCTGCAACCGCTTTTGAAAGTATAAACAATAGACTTAGGGTATTTAGCTAGTTCTGCTTTTAGTTCGCTACCTGAAATAAGGTAAATGTTGTCCTTATTCAAAACGGAATTATTAGTAAATTGAGAAATACGAGTCTTTTCATCTGTGGCGAGCTTGTCTTCATCGTTAGTTAATCCGTAAATTGTACACGAAGAAATGGTACTGACAATAATTAACATTGAAATGAAATAGCGTATATTTTTCAAGTTATCTTAATAAATTTAAAAAATTTTCAGTAATTCAATACAAAAAACACAAGGTAAAATATCAGACCTGCAAAGTTTTCTACTCCTTGCAGGTCTTTAAATCTGATATTTTTTTATTTTACTGCCGGAATATTTTTCAAAATATCCACCAAATGTTTCCAAAAACGGTCAACAGTTTCAATTTCAACACGTTCGTCGGGCGAATGCGGGCCTTTAATAGTCGGGCCTATAGAAACCATATCCAGTTCAGGATATTTTTCCAAGAATAAGCCACACTCTAATCCGGCATGAATTGCACGAACTTTGGGGTTTATTTTGAACAATCGCTCGTACGAACTTCTCGAAATTTCCAGAATAGGCGAATTGGTGTTTGGTGCCCAACCCGGGTAGCCTTCTCCATGCTTAACTTTTGCATCGGCAAGCTCAAATACGCTGCGAACCATAGCTGCAACATCAACTTTAGCCGAATCAATCGAGCTTCGCTGGCTGGTAGTTACGGTAATATACTTGTTATCAAACTTTACCGAAGCCAAATTGGTTGAAGTTTCAACCAAACCCGGCATTTCGTGGCTCATAGCCAAAACTCCGTGCGGACAAGCATAAAGCGAATTAAGCAAACGCTTTTGCAATTTTTTAGTTAAAACGCGCTCGGGCATTGGCACATTTTCAATGGTCATAGTTAAGTTTGGTTCCGAACTGCCAAATTGTTTTTTTGCAATGTCGCAATAGTCTTCCATTGCTTGCTTAAATGCTTTGCCGTCCTCTTTAACAACTGTTACAATGGCAAAAGCTTCGCGTGGTATAGCATTGCGCAAATTACCACCGTTAAATTCAGCCAGGCGCATATCGAAAACTTTTTGTGCTTCCCACAAAAAACGATTCAAAATTTTATTCGAATTGCCTTTGCTTTTGTCTATTTCATCGCCTGAATGTCCACCTTTAAGCCCTTTTACCGACACTTTAAAAGCAATAGCCTCGTCGCGCGAGGGCTTGGTTTTTAGTTTGAATTTAATAACGGAATCAATTCCGCCGGCGCAACCAATAAAAATTTCGCCGTCGTCTTCCGAATCCAAATTCAATAAAATTTCACTGCTAAAAAAGCCGCTTTGCAAGGCAAATGCGCCGGTAAGCCCGGTTTCTTCGTCTACGGTAAAAAGGCATTCTATTCGGCCGTGTTGCAAGTCGGTACTTGCCAAAACAGCTAATTGTGCAGCCATACCAATGCCATTGTCTGCACCTAAGGTTGTGCCTTTTGCTTTTACCCAAGCGCCATCAACATATGCTTCAATTGGGTCGGTTTCAAAATTAAATACCGTATCGTTATTTTTTTCGCAAACCATATCCACATGGCTTTGCAGCAAAACCGACGGTACGTTTTCCATGCCTTTGGTGGCAGGTTTAATAATAAGAATATTGCCAACACTGTCTTTTTTGCATGCTAACTGCTGTTTTTTGGCAAAGTCTTCCAAATAAGCAATTATTTTCTCTTCTTTTTTGGAAGGACGCGGTATTTGCGTAATTTCGTAAAAATATTGCCAAACAATTTTTGGCGCCAACGCTAAAATAGAATTCATTATATTGGTTATTAATTATTGTTGAAATAGTGAATAATTCAGCCTTCAAATGTATTTTTTTTTTCAATATAAAAAAAATGAAAACCATTAAGTTAGGAAAATTTAACTTCGACATACATAGTTTTAAAAAGTTTTTCAACAAAGCCTTTTTGAAAGAAAAAGCGACAAGTGCTGTTTTCTTTTTACGAAATTTCAACAAAGATTTCAATAAAAAATACGGAAATACTTTTAGCGCTATTTCAAGCAAAATGAAGCGCAATAAACTAATTAGCATTGCAGTAGCATTTATACTATTTGTACTTTTACTTGCAATTTTGCCGGCAGTAAAAGCTTCCGGCACTCAATACAGTACCATTCTTGAAGACGAAGCAGGCAATTTACTGGCAGCTTACATTGCCCCCGACGGACAATGGCGTTTTGCGCCCGGAGGCGAAATTGATGAAAAATATTTCGAAGCGCTAATAGCATTTGAAGACCGACGATTTAATTTTCATGCCGGCATTGACCCCTTGGCTGTTGGCAGAGCTATAATTGCTAATATAAAAAGCGGAAGCATTAAAAGCGGAGCCAGCACCATAACCATGCAGGCTGTGCGAATGTTGCGCTTAGGCAAGTCGCGTACTTTTAAAGAAAAACTGATTGAATCGGTGCTGGCTTTTCAGTTAGAACTAAAGTATTCGAAACAAGAAATTTTGGAACTTTACGCAGCCAACGCACCTTACGGCGGCAATGTGGTTGGTATTGAAGCGGCAAGTTGGCGTTGGTTTGGGCGTTCGGCTAAAGAATTAAGCGTAGCCGAAGCAGCTTTATTAGCCGTGCTGCCAAACAGTCCGGCACTTATTCACCCCGGTAAAAACAGAGAAAAACTGTTAAAAAAACGAAACCGATTGCTTGCTAAAATGTTTGAATTAAAGCTAATTACCGAATCGGAATTTGAATTGGCAACCGACGAAAATTTACCCGAAAAGCCTAAAAAATTTCCGCAATTAGCTTCGCATTTACTCGACGAGTTTATTATAAAGAAAGAAAATTTGCACAAGCGAATTGTAACCACCCTAAATTTGAATTACCAAAAACTTGCCAACGAAACCATAAGCAGAAATTCGAAAATGCTTGCCGAAAACGGAATTTTTAATGCGGCAGTTTTAATTGCCGAGGTAAATTCGGGCAATATTCTGGCATACGTTGGCAATACGCCAAGCGAACAAAATCTGAATAATAATAAGGTGAA
>JAIFNC010000218.1:0-1829 GCA_020047935.1 Bacteroidota bacterium | reverse complement strand
GGTTTTTCGCCCGAAAACTACAATTTGGGTTACGATGGTGCGGTACCTGCCAACAGAGCCTTAGCGCGTTCGTTGAACATTCCGGCAGTTCGAATGCTTTCCGACTACGGTTTGCATCGTTTTCATCGCGAATTACAATTGTTGGGTATTTCCGGAGTAAGCCAACCGGCCGAACATTACGGACTTACACTGGTTTTGGGCGGTTGCGAAGGCAGTTTGTTCGACATAGCTTCGGTGTATGCATCCATGGCGCGCACGGTAAATTTATACGCACCGGTTTTGGGCGAAATTGATGCGAATATTCAAAATAATTTCTTCAAACTAAATTATTTAGCCAATAAAAAACCAATGCAGAGCAAACAAGCTCCGGTAATGTCGGCAGCGGCGTGTGCCTTTACATTGGATGCATTGGTTGAAGTAGAACGACCCGAAACAGAAGTGGCCTGGTCGTTTTTTACCTCCGACGAAAAAATTGCATGGAAAACCGGCACCAGCTTCGGTTTCCGCGACGGTTGGGCTATTGGTGTAACTCCCAAATTTGTTGTAGCCGTTTGGACCGGTAATGCAAACGGCGAAGGGAGACCAAATTTAACCGGACTAAAAGCCTCCGCTCCCATTCTTTTCGATGTTTTCAACTTTTTGCCCAATGCCGAGCAATGGTTTTCGAAACCAAAAAACCAAGTAACTACCGCCAAAATTTGCTCCGAAAGCGGTTTTCTGGCATCGGTATACTGCGACCATACGGTTACAAAAGAAATTCCGGAAACCGGTTTACAAAGCCGATCGTGCCCATACCACAAAATTATTCATTTAAACAAAAAAGAAACCAACCGCATTTCGGATAAATGTTCGAAAACCTACGAAATGGTTTCAAAATCGTGGTTCGTACTGCCACCTGCCATGGAGTGGTATTATAAATCGAAAAACGCTGCTTATAAGGAACTTCCGCCCTTTGCCAAAGGTTGCGAACCCGACGACGACCAAATACCGGAAATGGAGATTATTTACCCATACAAAATGTCGAATATATTTATTCCGAAGGAATTAAGCGGCGAAAAAGGCAAAGTAGTTTTCGAAATTGCACACCGCAAACCCGAAACAACGGTGTATTGGTACGTAGACCAAGATTATATTGGCAGTACACAGCGGTATCACCGAATTATGTGTACTCCAAGTGTAGGAAACCACGTACTTACCTTAACCGACCAATTCGGCAACCGACTGGAACGGAAATTTAAAGTAAGCTATTAGGAAGAAATTTTGAATTTAATTTTGAATTTTGATTGAAAAAAATAATAAAATAAGTAATTGAGCAAATGAGTAAATTTAGTTTAAAAATTTACTGATAAATACATAAATTCTGTATCTTAGCAACATTAAACAAAAAATACTATGCAAGCACCTGCAAAACGAAAAACAACCATACTTTCAATTGATGGCGGTGGAATACGAGGCATTCTGCCGGGTACTATTATTGCTTATATTGAAGAACGATTACGCGCCTTAGAAGGCGACCACGTACGAATTTCGGACTATTTCGACTTAATTTCCGGCACTTCAACCGGCGGAATTTTAAGTCTGGCATATTTAATACCGGGCGCCGACGGTAGACCTAAATTTACGGCGCAACAAGCCGTAGAACTATATTTTGAAAATGGCGACGAAATTTTTAAGCGTACCGTTTGGCAACGAATGAAAAGCGTGAACGGTATGGCAGACGAAAAATTCAGCGTTGCCGAATTGGAAAGAGTATTGGCAAAATATTTTGGTAATGCTACACTTAAGGACCTAATAAAACCTTGTTTAATAACCTCATACGACATTGAACG
>JAIFNC010000331.1 GCA_020047935.1 Bacteroidota bacterium | reverse complement strand
ATATTGGTTATTAAACCGTAATCCGGATTGGCTATCTTGCATAAAAAATCGATTTCTCCGGGATGATTTGCTCCGGTTTCAATAATGGCAAATTCGTGGGTTGAATTCAGTTTTAGCAAAGTAAGTGGCACACCAATATGGTTGTTTAAATTACCTTCAGTAGCCAAGACCTCAAATTTTTGGCTTAAAACAGCCTTTGTCAGTTCTTTGGTCGTAGTTTTCCCGTTTGAACCGGTTATGGTAAGTACCGGTATTTTAAAGGTATTGCGGTGAAAATTTGCCAACTGTTGCAAGCAATCCAGCACATCGGGTACAGTAAAAACCTGTTTATTTTGAGCAAAACTGCGCTCAGAAACCACAAATGCAGCTCCTTTTTCAAGTGCTTCTTCAACAAAATTATTTCCGTCGAAACTTTCGCCTTTGAGTGCAAAAAATATTGAATTGGGTATAATATTGCGCGTATCGGTTGAAATTACCGGATATTGCAAAAATATAGCATGCAGATTTTGAATTGTTAACATAAAAAATGGCATCAAATTAATTTGATGCCAAATATATAAAATTTTTATGTTTTTTGTTAGAAACGAGTCGAATCTCCTACACGTGTCATTGCACAACGGAATCCGATATCGTCGGTCGATTTGCGTTCGTCCAAATACCGACGAGTTCCGGGAACCATCCAATAAACACGGTCGCGCCATCCGCCACCTTTGTAAACCCTAACTTTATCGTTAATAAGCGAAGTAGCATTTAACATACGCTCGGTTTTGCCCGAATTGTACATACGTTCCGAACCCGGGTCTTCTTCACCTTCAACCACCCAATCGGTTCCCGAAGTATGGCTCGATTTAACATCACCGTCGGAATAGTTAATATTATCGGCACGCGAATAATTATTTCTGCCCAATGCATCTTTAAATTTAATAGGCTCTTTTTTAATACGACCCATTGTATCTAATTCAGGCTGACCGGTATCGTCCATAATACGTTTCGTAAAGGTATTTCCTCTAAATGGTCGGTAATCTTCTACATCCAAATGCGACATCGGACGATAAACATCCAACACCCACTCGTTTACGTTACCTGCCATACAATACAAGCCAAAATCGTTTGGCCAAAAGGCATCTACCTTGGTAGTAATAGCTGCATTATCGTTCAACGAACCTGCAACGCCCATTAAGTCGCCGCGTCCGCGTTTAAAATTAGCCATCATCGAACCCATATCGGCACTTTCGGGGTTACGCACATAGTGCCCACTCCAAGGGTAAAGTCTGCGTTCCGAAATACGTTCTTCGTACGAAATAATACCCAATGCAGCATATTCCCACTCGGCTTCGGTTGGGAGTCGGTAATTAGGAAGCAACATACCGTCTTCCATTTTAACCGGACGTCCGTCATCGTCATCGGGGTCTAACGAAGGTTTAAGTTTTCCGGTTTCGCCCACATACCTGCCTGCCAAATACGCTTCGGTATTAAAATTATCGGCACCGCGCTGAGCAGGGTTTACTTTCAGCAAACCATTGTTTATTAAAATTTGCTCATTAACCCTATCCGAACGCCAGATGCAATAATCAACTGCTTGTAACCAATTTATACCAACTACGGGGTATTGGTCGTATGCCGGATGTCGGAAATAATAATCCACCATAGGTTCGTTGTAAGCCAATCGTCGTCTCCAAACCAAGGTATCGGGCAATGCATTATAATACACTTTAGGCAAATCGTCGATAAAAACTCTGCCTAACCAATGCAAATACTCCTTATAGTCTACATTTCGAACCTCAGTTTCATCCATATAAAACGAAGGTACGGTAACCTGTCGGGGCATGTTGTTCCAATCGAACATTACATCTTGCTCAAGCTTACCCATGGTAAAAGCTCCACCCTCTACTAATACCATTCCGGGACCGGCTTCCTGGTCCAAATAGGTTGTATTTACTTCAAATCCGCCGTTCTTGCTGTTGTTGTACGTCCAACCGGTAGTTGGCGACACAGAACCTCCTCCTCCGCACGAACTTAAAAGTAGGGTTGCAATTATACCTGCAACTAAAAAACTAACTTTTCCTTTCATATTACTATAATTTTTCGGTTGAACCGCTTTTTATTAATTCTATTTAAAATCTTGGACAACTAATCATTCGTTTTTTATCTTTTCCTTTAGTTTTAATACGATACGAAAAGCTTATTTCGTGTGCACCTAAACTTCTTAAAAATAAAGAACTTAACGTATAATCAAAGCTATAAGCAAGCTGATAATCTTTCATATTTATACCACCCAATATTATAATGGCATCAAAATTTGCGCCAACATTATAACGCCCCCAAATACCAAAGGTTAAATATTTTCGATTGGCAAAGGTACCAAAAAAAGCTTGTTTTATTTTACCTTGTTGCTGATAAATTACCGATGGTTGCAAATAAATTCTCGAATCGTCCACCGTGCGTGCACCAATAGGAATGGTACCGCCTGCATGAATAGTAAACTTACGTGGCGGAAATTCGGTGTCGGTTCGCTGAATTGTACCACCCGATTGATTTATATGGTGCGCAGCAAAACCAATGTAATAATTATCGCTATACAGCACGGTGCCCGAGGAAACATCTATAACCGAGGGTGAAAACGAAGGTACACCCTCTGCCGATGCCCTAACCACTACTCCGCTTTCGTTGAGCATATCTTGAAAAATTAAATTGCTCAAATTGATGCTACGTCGTATATACGATAATTCTAAACCTGCGCTAAGACTTAATTTTTTTGTTAAGTTAAAATGGTACGAATAAATACCATCTACAGTAGTGGTTGTAATTGCGCCGCCTCCGGCTTGGTCGTTCATAATTCTTAGCCCCATACCCGAATTTATTTTAGGCAAATTTTGATCGTATGAAACACTGTAGGTATGAAAAGGCAAACCGGCTAAAGGCCATAAGTTTCGATAATTGACCGAAATACGCGCATAATCGCTTATACCTGCCAACGACGGATTGAAATACAACCGATTGGCATAAAATTGTGAAAACTGCGGATCCTGCGAAAAAATTACCTTTGGTGTTACACAAAATGCAATACCGATTAAAACAAAATACAACCTTATTTTTTCCATATTTGTAAATTACAATAATGTAACGCAAAAATCGTTTTTTTTATTTAGATTGCAGCACTTTTTTTATTGCTTTTTTTATGAATACAAAAACACCTGTTTACATTTTAAACATTTGCTCGCTAAAATTAAATTTTCAGCTTATCGTACTGTTGTTGGCAAGCCTTAATTTTCATTCTTATAGCCAAAAACCAATTTTCGAACTGCGAAATAACACAATTGATTCAATATTTCAAAATACTTCAATGTATACGAAGAATGGTGCATTGAGTTCCATGATTTCGAATAATTTATCTAAAAAATTAGTTTTAAGCACATTAAAGCATTTCGAAATAGCTAATTCGGTACTAAAAGAAGGCAAAATATTCAAATTTCGCATTGCAAATTCATCCGTTTATTCAATAAGCTACAGCAAGTTGGCGGAACTCGGATTTTCAAGCCCTGCAAACGTAAAACTATACGGAAATGGCGGAAAACAACTTTCGTACATGAATTCTGACGCTCGAATTGCCGATTTGCAACAAATTCCGGTTAAATTAATCAACAATTCGTTGTATTTTTATTTAGAAGGTTCAATAAATGAAACCTACAACTCGTTTAGCACTGAATTGGAAATTTCCAAAAACCAATTTTCAAGCAATGCATATTATTATTTTGTTGAAAACACCGAAGCTCGAAAACTAATTGAATCGGTAGATAATTCGGAAATTGTAACCGAAAAAACAATAACCGAAGGCACAAAAACTATATTTCACGAAAAAAATGAAAACAATTTAATAAAATCGGGGCGAAAATGGTTTGGCGAAAGTTTTAAGTACCTGACAAGTTACGATTATAATTTCGAACGTTCGTTTGCCGCAGGTTCCCAACTATTGATTAAAGGTGCAGCAGCAGTGCGTGCCGGAAGTAGTTCGGCACTTTCTGTTTCGGCATTTAACCAAAACCAATATGCAGATTATTCGCCGGTAGATTTGAATTCGTATGAAGGCAGATATGCGCGATACGAAACTTTCAGTTTCAGCTACACTGCCGGCACAGGCAATAGTATTCCTATTAAAATCAGTTATTTAAAACCAAATTCGAGTGCTGAAGCTTGGCTCGATTATTTTACTGTTCAATATAAACAAAAAATAACTTACACCGCCGGAATACAAAGCTTTTGGCATTTGGAAACCGGTTTAACTACCAAAAATATAGCGTTTTCATGCGCAGCCAATAAACTGATAAATGCATGGCAGGTTGATAGTTTGCATTCGGTAAAAGAATATACCGGCGCACTGTCCGGAAGCAATTACAGTTTCAAGTATGCCAACTTTAATTCTGCAGCAAAATTTGTTCTATTTTCCGAAACCGACGCACAAACTATTGATTGGACAAAAGAAGGTGGTTTTATTTCGAACCAAAATTTGCATGGGTTGGAAATTCCGGACATGCTTATTATTACCCACCAAAAATTTTATGCTCAAGCAAAACGCCTTGCCGAATTTCATGCATCACACGACCAACTAAAGGTGTTGGTGCTTACGCCTGAACTTATTTACAACGAATTTTCGTCGGGAATGCCCGATGTTGCTGCCTTGCGCGATTTTGTAAAAATGTTTTACGATCGAAGCAAAACTTCAACAAAAAAAATAAAATACTTATTGCTTTTTGGCGACGGCTCTTATGATAATAGCGAATTGGCATACGGAAGCAAATATTATATTCCCACTTACCAAAGCGAAGTGTCGGATATTTTTACCGGTTCGTATACTACCGACGATTTTTTTGGCTTACTGGACGATTCGGAAGGCGAGGCATTGGGCGATTTGGACATAGGCATAGGGCGCTACCCGGTAAATACGGAAGAACAAGCTAAAAACATGGTTGATAAAGTGATAGCTTACAGTAATTCCGACCCGGGAAATTGGCAAACCAACATTTGCTTTTTGGCCGACGATGCAGACGATTCGACCATACATATGGAACAAGCGGACGAACTGGCAAACCAAGCCGGCGTTGCAGAAAAATCGTTGGTTGTAAAAAAGATTTACGCCGATGCTTACCGCCAAATTAGCACCTCGCAGGGTTCGCGGTACCCCGATGTGAATGCAAAGCTTAAATCGGAAATTGAAAACGGTTCGATACTGATAAACTACACCGGGCACGGCAGCGAAAACGGCTTGGGAGAAGAAAAGATGGTAACCATTTCGGATATTCGTTCGTGGAAAAACCCCAATAAATTGCCGGTTTTTGTAACTGCCACTTGCGAATTTAGCCGATACGACGACCACGAATTGGTTTCGGGCGGCGAAGAAGTGCTGTTGAACAAATACGGCGGCGGAATTGCCTTGTTTTCAACCACTCGCTTAGTGTATTCGTCGCCAAATTTTACGCTAAACCAGTTTTTTTACACGCACGCACTTTCGCGAAACGAAAACGGCGAACGACTTCGCTTGGGCGATATTATACGTAAAACAAAAAACGATATGTATTATGGCACCAACAAACTTAATTTTGCCTTATTGGGCAATCCGGCAATAAAAATAAATTTGCCCGAATTAACCATTGCAATAGACTCGATAAATGGTAGTGAAATTCAGAAAACAGATACCTTACGAGCTTTGCAGACCGTTAAAATTTGCGGCAGTATTCAAGATTCCGACCAACAAACTGTGCAAAATTTTAATGGTTTTATAAACCCTACCGTATTCGACAAAGCCTACACAACCGAAACTTTGGGAAACGACCAAAACATTCCGATGCATTATACGCAAAGCGATAATATTTTGTACAAAGGCAATGCTAAAATTGAAAACGGACGCTTTTGTTTTACATTTAAAGTACCAAAAGATATTAATTACACCTACGGAAAAGGTAAAATTGTATTGGTTGGTTTTTCGGAAAAACAAAGTGCTTCAGGTGCCTACGAAAACATAGTAATTGGCGGAACTTCAACCAATTATACCGAGGATAATGAAGGTCCTGAAATTGGTTTGTTTTTAAACCATAAAAGCTTTGTAGAAGGTGGAAAAGTAGGCGAAAATCCGACCCTTTTAGTCGATTTCAGCGACCTGAGCGGTATAAACACTTCAGGAACCGGCATAGGGCACAACATTACCTTGCAATTGGACAACGAAATACCCACCGTTTTAAACGAATACTATAAAACCGATTGGCTCGATTTTACTAAAGGCAGCTTACAATATAATTTAAAAGCATTGCCGCAAGGTTCGCATACATTGAGCGTAAAAGCTTGGGACGTACTCAATAATTCTTCAACCAAAACTATCACTTTTTATGTTGAAGAAGCCGCTACTTTTAGGGTAAACGAGTTAAGCTTTTTTCCGAATCCGGCCATTGAATATACCAATATTTACTTTGCACATAACCAAGAAGGATATGCAATTGACTTAACAGTAAGTATTTATACAAGTATTGGCAAAGAAATTGAAAAAATAGTTTTTAAAAACCAGTATTTCGATGGCAATATAGCCGGACCGTTTGAACTTAGGTTCGAAAACAGATCCAACTTTCCGAATGGTTTGTACTTTTGTAAATTCGAAATTACTTCGGAATCGGGTGCTAAAACAATTATTGGTAAAAATTTCGTTTTAAACCGATAAAATTTAGCTAAAATTGAATAAAACTCAATAGAAATACGTTTTTAGGTCGTACATTACCGCAATGAATTATGTTTTTTACCAGGTTTTTAACGTAAAATCAATTCATAATTCGGGTTTTCAAAATAAATAATAATTGTTACTTTTGTTCTAAACTTTGTTAATCGAAATATCGTCATGAAAAAAATTATTTTCTCAATCAGCAGCTTGTTAGTGCTTGTTTTTCAGCTTAAAGCACAAGAGGACACTAATAATAATTCTTCGGTTGCCATAACCACTGCAATTCCAATTTTGCTTATTGCCCCCGACTCAAGGTCAGGTGCTATGGGCGATGCCGGCGTTGCTACCTCGCCCGATGAATACGCAATACACTGGAATGCAGCTAAATACGCTTTTATTGAAAAAGATTTCGGTTTTAGCTTATCCTACGCACCTTGGTTAATAAATTATGTGCCCGACATTAATATTGCTAAACTTGCCGGGTTCAAACGATTGGACGAAAACCAAGCCATTGCATTTTCGCTGCTTTATTTTTCGTACGGAAAAATACCATTCACTTCTAATACCGGGCAGCCAATTGGCGATTACAACCCCAACGAATTGGCTATTGATGGCGCTTATTCGCTCAAATTAGGTCGAAATTTAAGCGCTGCCATTGCACTTCGCTATATTTATTCGAACCTAAGCGGCGGTTTTGCCGGTTCCGAAACCCATCCGGGACATGCTTATGCTTCCGACATTAGCGTTTTCTATACAAAAGAACTAAAGGCTTTAAACAAGTCGATTCTTAATTTAGGCCTTGGTGCCGGATTAACCATGAAAATTGACGATTATAACAAAATTTCATTTACCACCGATATTAACAAATTACTTGTTCCTACTCCGCCCATTTACGACCCTGCCGACCAAACCAGCATTCTATTTGGCAAAGACCCCGAAGTTTCGGTTATTACCGGTATTTTGCAATCGTTTGGCGATGCTCCGGGAGTACTAATGAGCGATGGCAGCAGAAATGTGGCACTGGAAGAATTCAGAGAACTTACTTTTAGCGCAGGTGTTGAATATTGGTACGCAAACCAAGTTGCAGCCCGCGCCGGTTATTTCCACGAACATGCTTCAAAAGGAAATCGTAAATTTGTAACCGTTGGTTTGGGTATTAAACTAAATGCGGTTGGAATCGATTTTGCCTACTTAATACCTGCCACCGTTAGTAATCCGTTACAAAATACCGTACGTTTTTCGTTATACCTAAATTTTAATCAACCTGTTACTACAACTAAACAATAAAACCATGAATATTCGCATAGGCTATGGTTTTGATGTTCATCGACTTAAAGAAGGCGAAGAATTGGTAATTGGCGGAATAACCATTCCGCATTATAAAGGTACCGAAGGACATTCGGATGCAGATGTGCTTATACACGCTATTTGCGATGCTTTGCTTGGTGCACTTGCATTGGGCGATATTGGGCTGCATTTTCCCGATACTTCGGGCGAATTTAAAGGTATTGACAGTAAAATTCTGTTGGCTCGCGTAGTTTCGCTACTACACGAAAAACAATGGCGCATTGGAAATATAGATTCTACCATAAGTTTGCAAAAGCCTAAAATAAGTACATTTATTCCGGAAATGTGCAAAGTTTTGTCCAGCGTTTTAAAAACCGAAGTTGAAAACGTTTCAATAAAAGCAACTACCACCGAAAAACTTGGATTTGAAGGTCGCGAAGAAGGCGTTTCGGCTTCGGCAATAGTACTAATTCATAAAATTTAATTTACTTTTTAGTCTGAAAACTATGAAAAAAACCTTAGTACTTGGCGCCAGCCCAAAACCGGAACGATTTGCGTTTAAGGCCGTTGAACTATTACGTAAATATGGACATCCTGTTATTGCCGTAGGATTGCGTGATGGAGAAATTGGGGAAACTAAAATTCAGAAAGAACTATACGTTGAAAATGATATTGATACGGTAACCTTGTATTTGGGCGAACAAAACCAACCACAATACTACGATTATTTGCTGAAATTGAATCCGAAGCGAATTATATTTAACCCCGGAACAGAAAACGACGAACTTATAAAAATGGCTAAAAACCAAGGAATTGAAACGGTTGAAGATTGCACCTTGGTAATGTTGCGCGGAAATTATTATTAAGAAATGAAAACAATTGCAAGTTATAGCCATTTTGAAGAAATATTGGCAACCGAAGCTGCGGTATTGGTTTATTTTTCGCACGATGCATGCAATGTTTGCAACGTACTAAAGCCCAAAGTTGCCGAACTTTTACAGGATAATTTTCCGCAAATTGCGCTATTTTTTGTCGATACAGTTAAAACACCCGACATTGCTGCACAGTGCACTATTTTTACCGTACCCGGTATTATTGTCTATTTTGAAGGTCGCGAATTTTTCCGCAGAAGCAGAAATATAGGTATCGATGAGCTTTCGGCTTTGCTTGAGCGACCTTATGAATTGATGTTTAATGAATAAACGATAAACAGATGAATATAGAATCGTTTCGTGATTTTTGTTTAGCCAAACCTGCAGTAACCGAATGCTTTCCGTTTGACGAAACCACCTTGGTTTTTAAAGTGGCAGGAAAAATGTTTGCATTAACCGATACGGAAGATGCATTCAGTATAAATATAAAATGCGCCCCTGAAAAAGCAATTCAACTACGCGAGGAGTTTACGGATGTTACACCCGGATATCATATGAACAAACAACTTTGGAACACCGTGCTTATAACCGGCAGCATTCCGGACATTTTATTAGAAGAATGGATAAACGATTCGTATAATTTAATTGTAGCCAAACTTACAAAGAAAGAACGTCAGTTGCATAATTTATAAAGCTTCAATTGCATAATTGGCAGCAGCCACTGCATGAATTTCGGCAGTATCGAAATAAGGCAACGGCAATTCCAGTTTCTTTGCAATCATAATTAGTTCGGTACAAGCCAATAACACCGCTTGAGCTCCATTGGCTTTAAATTCTATGAATAATTCAAGCATCAATTCCATGGCACCTTTGCTAATTATGCCCGCCGCCAATTCGTCGAATATAACGGCATTTAAATTCGAAAGTTTAGTTTCAGCCGGAGTTAAAACCGTTAAATTTTCCTTTTCGAGGTGCGAAATAAAAAACGTTTCGGAGCACGTAATCGAAGTGCCCAATAAACCAATTCTGGTAATATTTTGTTGCAAAACATAGGTTGCTGCAGCATGAGCAATGTGCAAAAAAGGGAGCGTCAAAGCTTCGGTTCTAAGATATTTATGGGCTGTATTGGACGAAATAATCACAAAATCGGCACCTGCATCCGCTAATTTTGCTAAATTATTTTCGACTAAACTATTAATTTCGGCAATCTTATAATTTGCTTGAAGTTGATAAAATTCTTCGAAATTTATACTTATAAGCACAATGTTAGCCGAATTTCTACCACCACACTTTTTGGCAATTACTTCATTAATTATTCGATAGTACTCCCAAGAGGAATGCCAAGTAAGCCCGCCTAAAATTCCTATTGTTTTCATTTGTAACTAATTTAAAAAAACACAGTTCCCCTATTTTTGTATGAAAAGCGGGCAGATATCCACTTGTGCGGGAATCTGCCGAGTTTTTTGGCTATTTCACCGGTAAAAAAAACCATTACATGCCGGTTTTATCGGCAATTTCGGTCATTGCATCTATACTTTTTTTCAGAAAAACATCCAAGTTCATTCCGGCTTTCAATTCAATATCGTAAATAAAATCGCGATTAACACCTGCCGCAAACGCTTTTTGCTTTAGTCGTTTTTTTATGGAAGAAATTTCGGTACCTGCAATTTTCTTTTCCGGTTTCATAAGCACATAGGCAGTAATAAGTCCGGTAATGTTTTCGGCAGCCGAGAGCACATAATGAAAAGTTTCAGTTCGCTTTGCCGGCGCCCCCGGAACGCCTTCGGTGTGCGCCAAAATGGCAGCAAACATATCGGGCAATTCGTAACCTTCGGCGCGAATAAGCTCAATGGTTTTATGCCCGTGCAGTTCGTAATTTCCGGCAATAACATCCATATCAAGGTCGTGCAACAAGCCGGTAATACTCCAATATTCGGCATTTGCATTAAATTCCGGAGCCAAACGTTGCATAATAGCTGCACTTTCCAGGGTATGGAATTTCAAATAAGGCGTTTTAAGGTATTTTTCCCAAATTACGATTGCGTCAATCCATGTAATTTCAGTTTTCATTATTGCAAAATTTTTTAGTTTCTTTTCATTCTATCTACGACATTTTCAATAAAAGTACGCATAATTTTTCTATAATACAACTGCTGCGTATGTAATATTTTTTCAATTTACTACATTCAAAAGTAAAAAAAATCTTTAAGTTTTGGTATGTAAGCGATTTTTATTACAAAAAACATTGAAATCATAAAAATAACTTCACTTAAACAACTTATTATAAGCAAATTAACAACTATTGTTAAATACTGTGTTAAATACGTTTTTTCTTAAAAAAAATTAGCTTATTATAAAATATATGCTTATCTTTATAAGCATGAAAAAGTGTATCTTCAACCGAAGAATGCATACGTTCTTTTTACTAAAAATTTTCGTGTTAAAAATGTTATTTTATTTGATTTTATGAATAAAATAATTATTTTTGCATCAGGAATAAATACAAATAAATTTTACAATGGAAAAAAAAGACACTAAACAAACGGAATCGTATTGGAACGAAGATTGGGCGCCAATAACTTTCCGAGGCGACGATCAGCCGTCAAAGTATGAAATCTCTAATTATGGTAGAATCAGAAGTTTTACTACCAATAAAAAGGGTAAATTTCTACGAGGTTCAATTTTAGATGGTTACAAAGTACTAAATGTGAGATTGGACAACAGCCGTAACATTACCAATTATGTACATAAAATTGTTGCTGAAGCTTTCTTACCTAAAACATCAGATGAGCAAATTTATGTAATTCACAAAGATTTCAATAAGCTTAATAATTACATTGAAAACCTTAGTTGGGCAACTCAAAAAGACCTTACCGAACACAAAAAGAAGAGCCCAAATAGAGTTACCGGCAGAATTACCAATCATAAACTAACCGAGACTAAAGTAAAACTTATCAAAAGAATTTTAGCTCGCAACAAAACGACCAGATTAAAAATGATTGCAAAGCAATTTGGCATTACACACACTCAATTAAATCGTATCAGAAAAGGCGAGAATTGGGGTAATGTGCAAGCCGATTAATTTATTTACTATTTTATTATAGTAATTGTTTGAAATCTGATTTTTAAATGTGTAAATATTATAACATCAGGTATTCGAAAAAAGCTATCGCCCGATGGAATAATATATAAAGGAGAGTGTTTAAAGTGTATAGATTTAACTAAGTTATTAACTTAGAAATCTATCTTTTTAATCACTCTCTTATTTTTTTTGAATTAAGCGTTCTGATTTGTTACCTTTTATCGGGTAAAATTGCACTAAAAATTTCACTTTCCAGAATAAACCAAAAAATCCTCTTGCTCATCACTTTATTATTACGAAGCTACTACTCCATTTGAATTTACCAAACTAATATGCTTTACCGGCTGACTATTGAAGACGCTGAAAGATTTTAAGCAGGAAGTTTGACTTACCAACATTGAATTATAAACTTATACTTTAAGTTCTGAAAAGGGAATAAGGTTGGCTACTACACCATTTCTTTTCTCTGCTAAGGTTTAATACATTGAAAAATAAGGTTTTAAAGCCATAGCCACAAAAACAAAACCTTGAAGTAACAGCGTTTTTTTGAAGTATTTCCTTATTTTATTTCAAGAAAAAAAACGAAACAATATTTAAAAAAAAAGGTGCACAAGGCACCTTTTAAAATCCATTTGAAACAAAATTATTTTGTTCCGGTCTTTTTAGTATCTTTCTTTACTTCGCCGCCGGTGGTTGCATCTTTTTTCACTTCGCCGCCGGTTTTAACATCTTTTTTGGCATCGCCGTCTTTTTTCTCCTCGCCGCTTCCAGCTTTTGGGAAGAATACATCTTCAGCCGATTTATGTACGTCCCACTCCATTCCGGTGAAAATGAAATTTGTCTGCTTCCACTGAGCACTTTTTCCATCTTTCTGCAATAGTAAAATATTCTTTTTTATATCGCGCAAAATTGCAATATATGCATCGGTCTGTTCTTTGGTTTCTTTAGCAACATTGGCTACCAAAATGGTTTTTGCTACAATCGTTTCAACGTTATAATTAGCCCATTTATAGGTTCCCCCCATAACTCTTCCGGCATCATAATTCTCGCGTACTTTCAAATGTTCAATAGGAATAAGTTTAATGGTATTTTGCTCGCTTACAGGCAATTTTGAAAATACGGCAAACTGCGGAACCGGAGCACTTCCAACATAAAGCAATGCATCAATTTCGTTGTTCAACAATGCCTGAATTGATTCGTTAAGCGGCAGTTCAACATCGGTCCAAGTACTTCCGGTAAGTTCTTTAATAGCTTGAGCAGTAACATAACTCGAATGGTCTTTGGTACCTACAGAAACTTTCACATCGGGGCTATTCAAATCTTTAAGCGATGTAAAATCGCGTTTATTGGTTCTAACAATTAAATGTACCTCGGTTCGGCCTAAAGGCAACAAAATTCTGATGTTATCAGTTTTTCCGCTTGCTTCGGTCAAATCTTGCATAAGTGCTTTTTGCAATACATCATACTGCGTAATTGCAATTTCGCCCGCCACCATGGTACCAATATTAGCTTTACCGCCACCGGTATTTTGCAATTTCACCTTGTCTTTTTCAACATTATTCATAATATCCTGACCAAGAAGGTCGTACTCTTCACCGGCAACTCCGGTTAAAATTTTGAGTTGGGCATTTGATTCTAAAGCCATTATGCCAATGATTCCAACAAGAATCCATTTTACTATCAGCGTTTTTTTCATCGGGTATTATAATTTATATATAGTATTCTTAAAACCATTTGTTCAATAAATCGGCTGCAATTAATGTGCCGGTACAACTAGTCCATTTTTGAATTGCAATGTTACAAAGAATAACGTAACTAGCATTGTTTTTATGTTATTCTTTGCAAAAAAGTTTTAAATTAATTGGCAGTCAAAAAAAATAAGAGTCTTTTCGGACTCTTATTTTTTTTCTATTTTACCGTAGTTTAGCCGGCTGCTTCGTCATCTTTCTGAACAAAAGTTGAGTCGGTACTTGCTGTATCGGTTGAAGCTGTATTGCTTGAACTTGAACTCGAATAACTTGAGCCTGAAGTAACAGAAGCAACTTGTGCTTCCGATTTAGCTTTCGATTTACTTTTATCGGCGGCAGTAACGTGGTGCATAACTTTAGAACCAAAATAGAATGCTATCATCATTTGAAATGATACCATAAACTCTTGAATTTGCAGTTCAAAATCTTGCACATATACGTTTACCAATTCCAACACAATAACAACGTATAATAGGGTAATGGTAATAATTGCTCTAAATACCCCGCGAGGCAATTCGAGCGTTTCAGCAGAATAAGGGTTTGGGTTTTCCTTTGTCCAATTGCCAAAAGTATATTTTTTAACCAAAAGCCCAAGTAAAACTATTACCAACACCATCCATGCCATAATAGGCACATATACCTGCCAAATGAACGTATTCGATGCAGGCGAAATCATTTCCGAAATTTGTACTTGTAATAAAGTCAGGTTCATATTGAAAATTTTATATGTGTTACTAATTAATTAATATTCCTGCAATAAAAGCCGAAGGAATTCCAACAATTGCAAGCCATTTAAAAATACGCTTTTTTCGTCGTTCTGTTTCATAACCGGCACCAACGGTAGCTAAATCGGCTTCGCAGGTGTTCCATTTTTTTTCATAATTATCTCTATTGGCGGTCATAATACTTATTAAACTGTCTTGTTTTGCGCTTTTTTTTATGAACAAACTTTCTTTGTCCTTAAAAAGCTTAACTTCTTCTTCAACAAGTTTTAGTTTTTTTCCGCTTGCCAACGCTTTATTAAATTGTCCGTTGCTCAAAACCCAAAGCGTATCGGTTCCGGCACTAAACGACTTTTGTTGCCCCGGCAATATTTCAACAGGATATTGCGCCTTTGCGCTAAGGCTTAAAATAACAATTGCACTGAGCATGAAAAATAGTTTCATTGCTATAAAAATTTTAGGTTGAAAATTATTCGCCAAACATTTCTTTAAAATCGGTCTTTTTTTCTTCGACAGTCATTGTACTAACTTCAGCAGCAATTGTTTTCTTTTTTTCTTCAATTACCACCAATTTAGTGTTTATCTGTTCAATGTCTTTATCAATTTTTTTAAGTTCGGCTTTTTTACGAGCTATTTCTTTATCTAATTTTTCGCGCTCTACCTTATCTTTTTCAATCGTATCTTTATGGTCATCGAGCATTTCTTTTACAAAATTGGGGTTTTCTTCCAACAACTTCGAATAAGCTAATTTTGCAGGCCCCGAACCTAATGCAAAATACATGGTTAATTTTTGCCAGCTCAAATTGCTCAAATATCCGGTAAAATACAATATTACAAGCACTACTATAATTAATACTGCTGCAATTATAAGAATAATCCATCTTCGATTCATTTGCGAAATGTTTTTTTGTAAATTTCAACGGTTCATTTATTTTGAGGCGGCTTTGGCTAAAGATTTAACTTTCTGCCAAAGCTACGCCAAAATTAAGTGTAAAAACTTACGAATATTTTTTAATTAACCGTTCGACAAAAATTTAGCCGACACCCAACCTTCAATTTCGGTTTTCACTTTTACCCATTCGCCATTTTGTTCCAAAACAGTAACTTTATGCCCTTGCAAGAGCGGAACAGCAGCCATAGCAGCATTAGAATCGGGCGAAACACGAATATTCAATTTACTTGCCGAAACTCTTTTTTCCAAAGGGGTATCGTCGTCGTCGTCATCGCGGTTGCTTTTTAACAAACCATCGCGGAATCGGTCGAGCGGAAATGCAGGCCCCGGATCGAACTTACGACCGGGCGAAATTTCTTCGTGACCTAATATAAATTTAAGATTGTATTCATCGATTAACAAGTCGCAAATTTCGCGCACTACTTCAATTTGCTCGGCGGTATACGTGTGCCAATATTTTAATTCGGTTTCGTTGCGGTGGCGTGCCTGAATTACTTCGTTTTTATCGTAAGTTTGACCAAACCAAGCTCTAAAAACATCGCCGCTTGGTGTTAGCGGACCGGCGTTATCTATTTCAATACCAATAGAATAATTGTTATAACCAACTCGACCTTTGTAGCTGCTTTGTCCGGCATGCCACGAAATTACGTTAAACGGAATAAGTTGTATAACGCTGCCATCGCGACCGATAATTAAATGTGCTGATGCCTTTACTTTAGGATTGGTAAGGGTATTGATAGCTGATTTAACACTTGGCGCAGCGGTATAATGCATTATAATCGTATCAAGGTCGCCGGCTTTAAATACACCGCTATGGTTCGGCGATTTAACCAATTTTACATTCGGACCTTTGAGCAAATGATCTTTTATTTCCATATTATTTTGCTTTTTTGTTACATTTACTGTGTTTATTTATTATTCGAAAACGCAGTTTCGAACAATTGTCTAAAAGTACGATTTTTTTTTATTTGTGCGAAAATTTAGTGCTATTTTTTTCAAAAAATATTAAAAAGCTACTCCTATTAAAGAATAACCTATAATTTGCGGAGGTCCTTCATACCCTATTTTCTCTTCTTTATAAATTACAGTTCCGTATAACCCATTAGGGCTTAATACAATACCTGCAACCGAGGCATCCAAAACATAGTAGGGCGACGAGTAGTTTATTTCGCTAACCGGTCGTGTTTCTGTATGTTGTTTCACTAGTTCAATGGATGCTTTTTTTACAAATTCAATAGAGTATTCGGGGTCGGAAGCTCGCTCGGTATGCAGAATGAGTTCATAAATTACATTTTCGGTTCCAAATTTTGTCGAATGTATGTTGAATTTGAAATACTGCACAATTTTATGCTCGAACATATTTTTTTCAGCATTGGGGTATATTTTTTTCCAAATAGTTTCAATCGATTCGCCGGCTCCGTGGTCGTTGTATTCTATTTCGCATACATTTTTTTGGCTTTCAACATCGTAAATTCTGAAAAAAATCCAAGTACATCCGCAAGCCTCATCGGCCAATTGCTGAAAATAGGCAAATCTACCATCGCTCGACCAGCCTATGGGGAAAAATTTATCATATAAAAAGCCTTTCGCTTCTTTTGAATAAAACACTTGCGCAGGCATTCTGTATTCTTTAGCTTCAAAATTTTCGGTTTTTGCAGCCCCCGAAAAAAATCCTTTTATTCCACTGTCGGAACTGCAGGAGGTAAGCATGGCCATAAGCAAAGCAGCCACAAGTAATTTATTAGTAAGCCTATACATAAGTTTAAAAATTAAAGTTTCTATACGTAGTTTGAATTTGCGCAAACTTTTATATTTTTACCAAAGATATAAAAATTCATTAAATAACACAACATGAAATACGAAAACCTTACAATTGAAAACGACGGTGCCATTTGCGTGGTAACTATTAACCGCCCCGAAAGCTTAAACGCTTTGAATAACAAAACATTAACCGAGTTGGAACATGTATTCGATATGCTTACGGATAACAATACAATTCGCGTGGTTATTTTGACCGGCAGCGGCACAAAATCGTTTGTTGCGGGTGCCGATATTAAAGAGTTTTTAGAAGTAGCGCCTGCCAATGGCGGCGGAGTTGCACAACGCGGACAAGACATTTTTTTCAAAATTGAAAACCTTAATAAGCCGGTAATTGCGGCGGTAAACGGATTTGCATTGGGCGGCGGTTGCGAATTGGCCATGGCTTGCCATTTGCGCATAGCTTCGGAAAATGCAAAATTTGCACAACCCGAAGTAAACTTGGGCATAATAGCCGGATATGGCGGCACACAACGACTAGTACAGTATGTGGGCAAAACAAAAGCCATGGAACTGCATCTTACCGGCGACATGATAAATGCTGCCGAAGCGCAAACCTTGGGTTTGGTAAACAACGTAGTGCCTATTGAGCAATTGTTGGACGAATGTAAAAAGATAGCCGCCAAAATTATAAGCAAATCGCCCGAAGCTGTTGCAGGCGTAATACGAAGCATAAATGCTTATTTTGAAGAAGGTACCAATGGCTATAAGGTTGAAGTTGAAGAATTTGGCAAAGTTTTTAATTCGGGAAATTTTATTGAAGGTGTGCATGCTTTTATTGAAAAGCGAAAACCGAATTTTAAATAGGAACTACAACTGAATGCACAAATTCAATGCAGCAATTGAATGAGGCTGTCTAACAAGTCAAAAAAACACAATTTAAGCATTTTTAATTTATTGATTATTAGCTCTGACAGCGTTTTAAACGCTGTCAGAGTTTGCTTTTTAGCCACTCTCATTCAATCTGTTAATTCATTTTAGTAAAATATAATCCATCGTCGGGAAATGCATCGGTGCTAATTATAAAGTAGTTTTTATTTTGATAAGTAAGTATTTCAATTCCTTCAATATTTCGGCTTATTTGATCCAACTTTAGGTAATACACCTTTTCTTTGTTCAAGACAATCCGGTTTTCGGTAATTT
>JAIFNC010000004.1 GCA_020047935.1 Bacteroidota bacterium | reverse complement strand
ATTTCAAAATTAATTTTTGTTAATTGTTAATAACGAAAATAACACGTTAAAAATTGGATTAACATAACATTAATAAAGTTTTAGCTGAAAGTTTTTTTTTAAAAAAAAAACTTTGCGAAAGCATATTTTTCAGGTTCCCTGAAAATAAAAATTCATTGTATTTCTGCGCTTTACGAAGAAGCATTTGAAGTTACCTATATTTTTCATCTATTTACAATTTAATTATTAAATGCTCCTGCAAAACTTCAGTTATTTAGCATTTCGGAAAAAAGTAAAATAGCTATAAATGCTTTCGACAAAAACTTTGAAAGTTTAGCAAGAACTTATATATTTGGCAAAAATTAAACTTCAACAAAATACAACACATGCAAGGCGAAAAAATTACCATGAAAAACGGCCAATTAGTTGTGCCGGATCAACCAATTCTACCATTTATTGAAGGCGACGGAACCGGACCCGACATTTGGGCTTCTTCGGTACGCGTTATAGATGCTGCCGTTAATAAAGCATACAACGGAAAACGTAAAATTCATTGGCTCGAAGTATTGGCAGGCGAAAGCGCATTTAACAAAACCGGCGAATGGTTGCCGCAAGCTACCTTAGATGCTTTTAACGAATATTTGGTAGGTATTAAAGGCCCGCTTACAACTCCTATTGGCGGCGGTATTCGCTCGTTAAACGTTGCTTTGCGTCAAATTCTCGATTTATACGTTTGCCTGCGCCCCGTAAAATATGTGGCAGGAGTTCCTTCGCCCGTAAAACGCCCCGAAGATGTTGATATGGTTATTTTCCGCGAAAATACCGAAGACATTTATGCCGGAATTGAGTGGGCTGAAGGTTCGGCTGAGGTTAAAAAAGTGCTCGAATTTTTGAAAAACGAAATGGGCATTAAAAAAATCCGCTTTCCCGAAACTTCCGGTATCGGTATTAAAACCATTTCTAAAGAAGGTACATCGCGGTTGGTAAAATCGGCCATTGAATTTGCCTTGGCAGAAAACCGCAAATCGGTTACTTTTGTGCACAAAGGTAATATTATGAAATTTACCGAAGGCGCATTTAAAACTTGGGGCTACGAAGTTGGTACCACCCAATTCCGCGACAAAGTTATTACCGAACGCGAAAGCTGGATTATTGGTAATAAAGATGCAAACGCAAACCTTAGTATTGAGGAAAATGCCATTATGGTTGAGCCCGGTTATACCATGATGACTCCAAACCAAAAGGCCGAGTTGCTTGCCGAAATTGAAACTGCGCTAAAACTAATGCCTACCCACGGCAACGGACAATGGAAAAAGAAACTTATGCTTAAAGATTCTATTGCCGATATTACACTACAACAAGTACTTACCCGTGCAAAAGAGTTCGATGTAGTCGCAACCATGAACCTAAACGGCGATTACTTGTCGGATGCATTGGCAGCACAAGTAGGCGGTATTGGTATTGCACCCGGAGCAAATATTAATTATATAACCGGACACGCAATATTTGAAGCAACCCACGGAACAGCTCCAAAATATGCCAATTTGGATAAAGTAAATCCCGGTTCTGTTATTCTTTCGGGCGCTATGATGCTTAAATACATGGGCTGGCACGAAGCACACGACCTTATATTGAAAGGAATTGAAAAATCGGTTTCGCAAAAACAAGTAACTTACGATTTTCACCGATTAATGGAAGGAGCAACTTTGCTTAAATGTTCCGAATTTGGCGACGTAATTATCAAAAACATGTAATTGTGGTTTAATAACATACAAAAAGTTGTTTTAAAAAAGGGTTTGGCTAGTACGAACCCTTTTTTTTTATTGAAAAATGTTGCAATTTTACATCGAAATATTTTTCAAATAGAATTTACTTAAAATTACATAATTATGTTAAGAGAAAAAGTTGAAAAGACACTAAATCTTCAGGTTGAAAAAGAAGGTTTTTCGTCGAATTTGTATTTAGCAATGGCTTCATGGACCGAAGTGAACGGATATCCCGGCAGTGCAACTTGGTTGTATCAGCAAGCCGAAGAAGAACGTTTGCACATGATTAAAATATTCAGATACATAAACGACCGTGGCGGTTGCGGTACCGTACCGGCATTTAAGCAGCCACAAATTGAATTTGAAAGCTTGCATGATATTTTTCAGAAAGTATTTGAGCACGAATTGTTCATTTCGCAATCAATAAACGACCTGGTTGGTGTTTGCTGGGAAGAAAAAGATTATACTACCGTACAATTTTTACAGTGGTATGTTCAAGAGCAAATTGAAGAAGAATCGAATGCAAAAACCATTTTAGACCGATTAAATTTATTGGGTGAAGACAAATCGCGTTTGTATTTATTCGACCGCGATATTGAATCCTTCCGCAAACCTGCCGGAGCAGCACCTGCCGCAGTATAAATTTTCGTTGCAGAAAAAATAAAAAACCGATTTAACTAAGTAAGTCGGTTTTTTTTTTAATAATTTGTTTTCAATGCACCATAATGCATTGTGCTTATTGGTAGAAGAATGCAGTAGCGGTTATTGGCAAATTAGCTTAAAAAAAAATATGTGGTAAATTTCAACAATTCATTTAATTTATGTATATTTGTTTTTGCTAATTCGAAATAAACGATTCAGGAATTGAAAAATCTTTTGCAAATACGAAATAGCCATAAGCAAAAAGTGTAAACAAACTGAAAAATTGAATTTGGGGCATTTTAAAGTCGCTGAACCTTACCGGTATACTGTGGCAATTAAAAACTAAAGTAATACGCATGAAAAAAATTGAACTTGCAAGTCCTGTTTTGTTTGTAATTGATAATTCTATTTTATTGGAATTAAATCAATTATTGAACGAAAAATACAAGTTCGAGATATTGCAATTTAGCGATGCCCAATATGCATGGCAAGCCCTTGCCGAAAGCATTCCCGATGTAATTTTAACCGAAATTGACTTGCCAAAATTGAATGGGGTAGAATTTTGCAGAAAAATAAAACGAAATATTCTTTTTAAAAATATTCCGGTTATTTTTTATTCGATACATGATAATATCGACCGTAAAGTTGAAGCATTTGAAGCAGGTGCCGATGATTATTGGGTAAAGCCTCTTTCGGCTACCGAACTTTGGTTACGTTTGCAGGTGCATGTAAAAAGAACTCAAAACCATAAGCAGTTTGTTGGTAATTTATTAAAAAACAATAAATTAAATTCGCTCGACGATGCTTTGCATACAGGCGAAACCAGTATGCGACTTATTTTAGATTATACCTTTAGTTGGGAGGTTTACACCGATACCTCGGATAGAATAATATACAGCAGTCCGTATTTCGAGACAATAACCGGGTATAGAAATGCCGACTTTATAGCAAATAAAATTGGGCTAATCGATTTAGTAGAGCCTGCGGATTACGGAAAATTAATTTTTCAAATAAAAACCTGTAAGCAATCGTTGAAACCGCTTTATTCGCACGAATTCAGAATTATTACTGTTAGTTGCGAAAAAAAATACTTGGAAATAGCAATTATTCCGGTTATTAATGATGAAAACAAATGCATTGGTTACAGGTATAGTTTAAAGGACATTACAGAGCGTAAAATAGCAGAATTACTGCTGAATGCAACACAAGAAGAACTTTTTGAAATTAAAGAAGACTTAGAACATTTGGTTGAAGCAAGAACTTACGATTTAAAACTGCTTAATAAAGAGTTGGTTGATAATAGAAAATTGTTAAACGTATTCCTCGATTATTCATCGGCTTGGGAAGTATACCGCGATATACACGGAAAAATTATTTTTATTAATAATGCCGTTGAAAAAATACTGAATTGTTCGCAAAACGATTATTTGGAAGGTAAAATTCATATTCTGGATTTTGTGCATCCGCACGATAAAAACATGGTTGCCGAATTGTATTTGAAAGCTATGGCAGGCTATGAAATAGAAGACTTTGAATTTAGAATAGTGGGTAATAAAAACGTATTAAAATACCTGGCTATTTCGGTAAAGCAAGTATACGACGAAAATAAGGTAAGGCTTGGTTTTAGGTCGAGTATAACCGATAAAACGGACGAGCGACAAGCCCGAGATTTAGCAAAAAAACTACAGAAAGCGGTGGAAAGTGCATTGTCGTCAATTTTTATTTTGAACCAAAAAGGCGAGTTCGAATATGTGAATCCGTACTTCATTTCGCAAATTAGCTTAGATTATCACGACATAATTGGTCAAACAATTGAAAAATTTAGAGCTAAAATAGTTACAAGCGACGATTATCAGACAATTAATAAAACGCTCGGAAGCGGTTCTAAATGGACAGGCGAACTAAGAAGAACCAAACCCGATGGCGAAAAGATTATTGAACAGGTGGTTATTTCGCCGGTATTTAACGCATTTGATGAAGTTGTAAATTTTGTAGGCGTTACAACCGACATAAGTTTGCAAAAAGAAATGGATCAGAAAATACTAAAAATTGTTTTGCAAACCGAGGAGAACGAACGAAAAGTGTTTGCCCAAGAATTGCACGACGGATTGGGGCCTATTTTAGTAGTTGCTAAACATTATACCGAGTGGTTATTGGAAAACGAACAAGATGCCGAGAATATAAAAATAATTGAAAAAACGGTAAAAATGCTTTCGGAAGCTACTTCAACCATGCGTAAAATTTCTTTCAACATAAGCCCGTATCTGTTGCAAGAATTTGGTTTTTATTTTGCTTTGAAATCGTTTACCGAAAAGGTTAGTGAATCATCAAAAATGGATTTTGTGCTTACTTTTAAAAATGAAAACAAGTTTAAACCCAGCATAGAAGTAATTGTATACCGAGCCCTTACCGAATGTATTAATAATACCCTTAAACACGCCGGAGCTACGGTTATTGAAATAGCGATTATACAGACTGATAACCGTTTAATTATTAATTATAAAGACAACGGTAAAGGTTTTGATATAGAGAGCGTTTGGTTTAATAATAAAGGCATCGGGCTATTCAATTTAAAAAACCGTATCAATGCCGTTAATGGCGTTTTGTGTATCGACAGCAATGCCGAAATAGGAACGGTTATAAATATAGAAATTAATGAAATTCGTGAATAGATTTTTCTAATAGTAGTATTATGTATAAAATTATATTAGCCGACGACCACAATATTTTTCGCGAAAGCTTAGCCTTTATGCTAACTAAAAGTGGTGTGGCCGAAATTATTGGCGAAGCATCCAACGGACGCGAATTGTTGAAATTGCTGGAGCAGCACACACCCGATTTAGTGTTGCTCGATATTGGTATGCCAATAATGGACGGTTGTGCCGCTGCTAAAGAAGCAACAAAATTGTACCCCGATTTAAAAATACTGGCTTTGTCGTCGTTTGACGATGAAATGCATTATCATAAAATGATTGATGCGGGCGCTAAAGGTTTTATAATAAAAGATACCAACAAAAAAGAACTCGAACAAGCGATAATTACTGTAGCCGGTGGCGGAGGTTGGTTTTCGAACGAATTATTGAGGAAAGTTATTAAATCGTTTTCGAATAAAATTGCTTCAAGCAATTTGCTTTCGGAACGCGAAATTGGAATTTTGCAACACATTTGTACTGCCAAAACTAACGAACAAATTGCCGAAGAACTTTCGATAAGTTACGATACGGTGCGGAAGCACCGAAGCAATATTCTGGAAAAAACAGGTTCGCCAAATACCGCTGCCTTAGTTATGTGGGCTATAAGGAATAAAGTGGTTGAAATTTGAAAAATATTTTTTTCCGAAAATGAAAAAGAACGTGCCTAAAAAGTAAGCTCTGACAGAGTTTAAAACTCTGTCAGAGCTGATAATCAAAAAGTTAAAAACATTGAAAAATTGCTATTTTTGACTTTTCATTCATCCTCGCTTTGATCTACGCTAAAACCGCAGTTTTCAAAGCCTCGCGAACTTTCGCTTCTATTTCGTCGCAAAGTTCAATATTGTCTTTCAAAATAGTTTTAACCGCATCGCGTCCTTGCCCCAGTTTAGTTTCGCCGTAGCTAAACCACGAACCGCTTTTTTTTATAATGTTCAGCTCAACGCCTAAGTCGATAATTTCGCCCAGTTTCGAAATCCCTTCGCCATAAATAATGTCGAATTCGGCTTTACGGAATGGAGGTGCTATTTTGTTTTTTACAATTTTAACTTTGGTTCTGTTTCCCGAAACCTCTTCGCCGTCTTTAAGCTGTCCGGTTCTGCGAACATCGACCCGAACTGAAGCATAAAATTTTAATGCATTACCACCGGTTGTAGTTTCCGGGTTGCCAAACATTACACCAATTTTGTCGCGCAATTGGTTAATAAAAATTACGCAGGTATTTGTTTTGCTAATAGTTCCGGTAAGTTTTCGCAAAGCTTGCGACATTAAACGAGCTTGCAAACCCATTTTCGAGTCGCCCATGTCGCCTTCAATTTCGGCTTTGGGAGTAAGTGCTGCTACCGAGTCAATTACTATAATATCCATAGCACCCGACCTGATTAAATGGTCAGCAATTTCTAAGGCTTGCTCGCCATTATCGGGTTGCGAAATATACAAACTCTCAACATCAACGCCCAAATTTTGTGCATACAAACGGTCGAAAGCATGTTCGGCGTCAATAAAAGCGGCTAAACCGCCGGTTTTTTGAGCTTCGGCGATGGCATGAATTGCCAAGGTTGTTTTACCCGACGATTCCGGACCAAAAATCTCAACCACCCTGCCGCGCGGATAACCGCCAACACCCAGCGCTTGGTCTAATGCCAACGAGCCCGAAGGAATAATCGGAATATCAATTATCGCATTGTCGCCCATTTTCATAATGGTGCCTTTGCCGTATTGTTTGTCTATTTTGTCGAGTGTAAGTTGCAGTGCTTTAAGCTTTTCTGCTCTTACATCGGTTTCAACTTTTTCTTTAGCCATGTATTATTGTTTATTTTTTTTTGAAGGTTCAAATTTAGCGTAAAAAAACATCAAATTTCAATGTCTTATCTATTTTTTGTTTCGAAAATTTTCAAATTACCATATTATCAAATGGCGTAGCCCTCAACGAAGGTAATTACCGCATTGCCGCATTATCAAATTCCCAAATTAAGCAGTTGTTCTGCATGGTTTTTAGTTTTCACATCGGTTATAACATGCAGTAATATACCGTTTTCATCTAAAATAAATGTAGTTCGGAACACACCAAAATAGGGTTTTCCGTACATTTTTTTCTCGCCCCAAACGCCATATGCTTCAATTAGCTTTTTTTCGGGGTCGGCTACCAGCGGAAACGGAAAGCTAAACTTTTCGCTAAATTTTTTATGCGAACTTTCCGAATCGGGACTTACGCCAACCAATTCGAAACCGCGAGCTTGCAATTCGGTATATCCGTCGCGCAAACTGCAAGCCTCAGCAGTGCAGCCCGGAGTATTGTCTTTCGGATAAAAAAATACGATTACTTTTTTCCCTTTGAAACTTGCATTGCTCAAATTTTCGGAAACTAAGTTAAAATCGGGTGCTATATCGCCTATTTTTAGCATATACATAGGTATTAAATTATTATAGAAGCTTAAATTGCATAAAAACTGCAACACAAACTAAAATACAAATATATAGGTTTTGATGCTAATTGCGAAAAGGAGTTATTAACAGGCTTATTTAATTGTAATTCAATATCTTAATGAATGCTAAAATAATAATTCAAAAAAAATTCAAAAAGAAATTAAATTTTTGCTACATTGCTTTATTAAATGTATTATAAAAATTGTATTTTTGACAAAAGTAAAAAATAAACAACGCAAAATAGACCGAACTATGCGAAACATAACGACCAGCCTTCGATTCATAGCATCTGTAATACTTTCATTTGCTTTATTTACAAGTAGTTACTCGCAAAACGAAAATAGTAAGCCGTTCAAGCAACGCTCGTACTACACCAAAATTTTTGATGCAAAAACAATTAAAAAATTGCAAAGTATCGAAAAAAAATCGGCTAAAGGCGACAAACTTATGACGGTTGCCGACTCGCTTTTGCGTTCTGCCAACAAATTTAAGCAATCGGCAACTGCAACTACCAATGCAAAAACCCGCGAAACGTATAATAAGAATGCGGCAAAAGTTGAGTTGAAATCGTTCAAAAAACAAAAAAAGGCCATTGGCAAATTTCATACGGCCAATATTAAAAAATTCGATATTTATCGCACGCATTTGGACAAGGTGCGGGTGAAAGATTCGTCGGAAGTGGCCCGACAAGGGCAACTGTTGGAAAGCCAAGCGCTGAACCGATACAACAAAGCACTTAAAATTAGGCGCGAGGCCGAAACATTGCCGCTTAAAGATATGGTTAACAGGTTTTGGGGTGCCGATGGCGAGGAAACGACTGCTATTACTATTCAGGAAGAGGCTTTTCATGTGTATATGATTCCGCCTACCATTAAAGTTGATACGATTAAAGAAAATGGTAAAATTACCATTAAAAAAGATACGGTTCGAGTATTCGACAATTCTAAGGGAAATGCCGTAGATATTTTTGTTGACCCGAATAATACCGGCGATTTGAAAGAGAATTTGAGCGAATTGGTTGTTTATCATTCTACGGCAAAAGACGAAGTATTATATGCATCGAAACATAAAGAATTGTTTCCGAAGTTTAAATTGGGTAAGGTTGAGCAAGCTGAATATGAGCATTTGCAGAAATTGCTTGCACAAGCCGATTCGTTGCAAAAAGAAGGCAATGCAAAACTGGAACGGGCTAAACTGTTGCGAAATAACGCCGGTAAAGAAATTGATATGGCGAAGCAAACATCGCTAAAAAAGGAAGCCGATGTTTCGGATAAGGAAGCCTTTGACTTGTTTATTGCGGGTTTCGACAAAAAATTATTAGCGTATGAAATTTTAATTAATCTATATCAACGCAATTCTGAATCGGTTCGCCCTAAAACCGGTTCAATTCAGGCAGGGTTGGATTTGGAAAAAGAATCGCAAAATTTGATGCAGAAAACCTATGAAATGTATCAGCAAGCTAAACTTAAAATTTATAAAACCGATAAGTACAAAGCTTTTTTTGAGGCATTAAAAACAAGACTATCGGCAGTTGAAAAGCAAGAAAGTGCAATTATAAGTTATACAACTTTGGTTGTTAAAACGGTGGTTCCAAACCCCGACAAGCTAATTGATATACTGGACCCCGAAGTGCTCTCAATTTCAGAAGATAAAGCAAAGAACTCGGCAGGCGGAAAATTGGTTTTCGATTTAAAAGAAACAAAAACCTATTCGAAATCGGCACCAAAACCGGTGCTTGCAGGCAATGTTAAAGGTATAGTTTTCAGGGTGCAAGCCGGTTTATTCGATAAGGACATGCCGCCTACAACTTTTGCCGATATTCAACCTTATTTTTCCGAAACTTTTAAATCGAATAATTTTATTCGAACGCTGATAGGTAATTTTAAAACTAAAGCCGGCGCCGAAACTGCACTAAAAGACGTTCAGAAAAAATACAAAGATTCGTATATAGTGGCATATAACAACGGTTCGCGAATTAGTGCCGATGATGGAGTGAAGTTGTTGGTTAAAAAATTGGGCGAAAATGGTTATAAAGAACTTGAAATAGCCGAATTGGCAGAGCTTAGCGGCAAACCTATTCCGGTTGAATTAGGCAAAGTTACCGATATTAGCACCATAAAAGGACTTATGTACACCGTGCGGGTAGGCGCATTTAAAAACGATGCCGATTTAAAAAAACTTGCTTTTGTTTCGCCATTATTAACCGATAAAACCGACAAGTTGCTCATGTTTTTTACGGCAGGTATATATAATAACTACACGGCTGCCGAAAGTGCACGCAAACAAATTGTGCAAGCGGGAGTAACCGATGCCTATGTGGTGGCATATTACAACGGAAAACAGGTTGCCGACGCTGCATTGAATAAATTATTGAATGCCGATAATACGCCGTTTACGCAGCCGACGCCGGTTAAAATTTCGGGCAAGGCTACGGTAATTGTTTCCGATAATTCGAACAAAAAAACAGAACCTGTAAAAGATAACGTTCGCTACACCGTACAGTTGGGCTCGTATTCGAAAGAAGTAAGCGGCGGAACAGATGCCAATATAGAAAAAGCCGGAAAATATGCTAAAGTAGAAAAAATTACTCTGCACGATTCAACTATTTTGTATGTTTCGGGCGATTTTGATTCGTATAAAGAAGCCGATAAGCATAAAAAAGAGTTAGATTCTAAAGCAGTGAGTTCGTTTATTGTAGCGTTGAAAGGCAGCAAAAAAATTAGCCTGGCAGATGCAAAAAAAGTACTTAAAAATTAATTTCCAAAAATTTTAGGCAATTTCAGAAAAATAGCTTACATTTATTCACTTAAAAAATAGATTTTTTGTATGGTAAAGGTGCGACCTGAACAAACAGGAAACCCGGAAATAAAGAAAGAAAAAATTAGGGAATTGGTTTTGCATAATGATGATTTTAATACTTTTGAACACGTTATTATTTCGCTGATTGAAATTTGTGAACACGATGCATTACAAGCCGAACAATGTGCATTAATAACACACCATAAAGGCCGATGCGGAGTAAAAAATGGTGAATATGAAGTGTTAAAACCATTGAAAGATGCATTGATAGAAAGAAAATTGAGTGTAACCATTGAATAATTAAATAGCATGATCATAGCTGCAATTATTTTACTTATTATATTAGGAATTGTATTGTTAATTCTTGAATTCTTTGTAATTCCGGGTGCTACTATTATAGGAATTGGCGGTTTTTTGTCAATTTCGGGCGGTATTTATATGTCGTATATTAATTATGGCACTACCGTAGGAAACTTAACAGCAATAGGTGCCGTATTGGCTTTTATTGTAAGCATTGTGCTGGCATTTAAATCGGGCACATGGCGTAAAATGTCGCTAAGCGACGAAATTACTTCAAAAGTAAATACCGAAGTTGATTTTTTAAAACCGGGCGATAAAGGCATTACCATATCGAGGTTGGCACCTATGGGCAAAATTATGATAAACGATGTGTATTATGAAGCAAAATCGGAAAGCGGTTTTATAGACCATAATATAG
>JAIFNC010000324.1 GCA_020047935.1 Bacteroidota bacterium | reverse complement strand
TTAGAAACGAAAAACTTTACGTAAACAGAACCGAAGGGTTTGCAGGCACCGGACTTAAAAAAGATGAATACGTAGGCGATTGTGCCGATATCGACGACATGATTGTTTTTAGGAAAAACGGAACCTATGTTATTACCAAAGTTGCCGATAAAGTATTTGTTGGCAAAGATGTTATTCACATTGCCGTTTTCTCGAAAAACGACGAGCGAACTATTTATAATTGTGCCTATGCCGACGGCGACACCGGAAATACCTATGTTAAACGCTTTGCCGTTAAAGGTATAACCCGCGACAAAGAGTACGATGTTACCAAAGGTGCACCGAACTCGAAAATTTTGTATTTTACCGAAAACCCCAACGGCGAGGCCGAAATTATTAAGGTTACCCTAAAACCAAAACCGCGTATTAAAAAATTGAATTTCGAGTTCGATTTTAGTACCTTGGAAATTAAAGGGCGTGCTTCGCAAGGCAATATTCTTACAAAATATGCCATTCATAAAATTGTAATTAAAGAAAAAGGACTTTCGACCTTAGGTGGCAGACGAATTTGGTACGATGCAAGCGTAATGCGATTAAACACCGAAGAACGAGGCATGTATTTGGGCGAATTTTCGGGTGCCGACCAAATAATAGTTTTTACTCAAAGCGGAAACTTTAACTTGCATTCGTTCGATTTGAGCACGTATTTTGAGGATGATATTATATTAATTGAAAAGTATAATGCCGAGCGAATTTACACCGTAGCATTTTGGGAAGGCGAACAGAATTTCTACTATTTAAAGCGTTTCCAGATTGTTGAAGGCGATAAACCCGACCGATTTGTAGGCGAGCATCCGAATTCGAAATTCTATTCCATTTGCACCGACACCAGACCGCGTTTGGAACTGAGCTTTGGAGGGAAATATAAAAACCGACCTGCCGAAATTATTGATGCAGAAGAATTTATTGGTGTAAAAAGCTTTAAGGCACGAGGTAAACGACTTTCGACTTACGATATTGCACAAATAACCGCTTTAGAGCCTATAATTCAGGAAGAAAAATTGATTGAATTTGAGGTATTTAATGCAAAAACTAATACCGAAATTACTTTCGATAAAGACGAAAAAGCGGAGCAAACAAGCCTCGATTTATAGATTATTAAACGTACGATTATGATAATTTGGATAATTGGTTTTCCCGGAAGCGGCAAAAGTACCTTTGGTAGGGTGTTGGCTAAGGAAGCCAATTATTCATTTATTGACACCGACGATAACATTGAAGAAGAAGTTGGATGCAGCATTAAAGACTTTTTTGCAAACTATGGCGAAGAAATTTTTCGCAAAAAAGAAACCGAAATACTTCAAAAATCAGCAATACTTAAAGATGTAGTTATTGCTACCGGAGGCGGAACGCCTTGTTTCAATAACAACATGGAGTTTATGAACCAAACCGGCATAACCATTTACCTTAAAATGGACGACGACGAACTTACCGAGCGACTTATTCGCGGCAAAAGCAAACGCCCCCTTATTGCCGACAAATCCGACGATGAAATAAAACATTATGTAGAACTGAACATTAAAGGAAGAGAAAAGTTTTACAACATGGCTAAAATTTCAGCCATAAAACCAAATCCGTCGCTTATTTTACGGGCTGTACAGTTGTTTTCGAAATAGCCGATTATTTGTACATTTCGTTTTCTTTTTATTCGTACTTTATACTTTAAGTTAGCGTGTCTATTTCGCTTTCAAATAAACGCACTTTTTTCTTTACCCCAGCCTAATAAATTATTTGTATGCTTAAAAGCTATTAGCAGAATTTACCAAAATAATAGTTTTTTTGTACTTGGTAATATGCATTTTCACTTGCAAGTGTTTATGTTTATTTGCCGAAAATTGCTTGTGTTTCTCAAAAAAAAAAATGAAAAAGATAAATTTATCTTTTTTTTGAATTCTATTATAAATTTCATGAAAAATATTAATTAAAAGTTTATTTTTGCTACTTGAAAAATATTTAAAATTCAGCTATGTCAAGAGTTATTAAGATTAAAAAAGGCTTGGACATTAAACTGAAAGGCAAAGCCGAGAAAGTGATTGCTCAAGTAGACATGCCGGAGTTGGTATCAATACGCCTTAGCGATTTTGAAGGTATTACTCCTAAATTACTTGTAAAAACCGATGATAAGGTTAAAGCAGGAACACCGCTGTTTTACGATAAATTTGTGCCCGAAGTAGTTTTTACTTCGCCGGTTAGCGGAACTGTAATAGCTATAAACAGAGGCGAGCGACGCAAGTTGTTGGATGTGGTTATTAAACCTGACCAAGAGCAGCAGTTCGAAGCTTTTACTTCCGGTGTACCTTCAAGCATGAGTCGCCAAGAAATTAAGGAAAACCTTACCAAGTCGGGAGTTTGGCCGCTTATTCGCCAACGTCCGTTCCATGTTATTGCAAACCCTGCCGACACTCCGAAAGCAATTTTTGTTACCGCATTCGATTCGGCACCCTTGGCACCCGACTACAATTTTATGGTAGAGGGGCAAGAACAAACTTTTCAGCAAGGTATCGATGCGTTAACTAAATTAACCGACGGAAGAGTGTATTTGAACATAACTGCCCAAGGTGCTTCGGAAGTGTTCAAAAATACAAAAGGAGTCGAAATTAATGAATTTAGCGGTTTGCACCCTGCCGGAAATGTAGGTGTACAAATAAACCACATTCAACCAATAAACAAAGGCGATTTGGTTTGGACTTTGCAAGCGCCCGATGTACTTACCATTGGTCGTCTGTTCGAAAAAGGAGTTTTCGATGCTTCGCGTATTATTGCCTTTACCGGTTCCGAAGTATTAAAACCTAAATACTTCCGCACATTTATTGGTTCGTCGGTTAAAAAAATGGCACTTAACAATGTGGTTGAAGGTCCAAAACGTTGCATTAGCGGCAATGTGCTTACCGGCACCCGAATTGACGGCGATGCTTGTTTAGGTTTTTACGACTATCAAGTTACCGTGATTCCGGAAGATACCGAACCCGAAATGTTGGGCTGGGGAACACCGGGCTTAGACAAGTATAGCGTTTCGCGTTCTTTTTTCTCGTGGCTAAACCCCGAAAAAGAATGGCGTTTAAATTCTAAACTAAACGGCGGGCACCGACCTTTTGTGGTAACCGGCCAATACGACCGTGTAGTGCCTATGGATATTCTTCCGCAGCAATTAATTAAAGCGATTATAATTGAAGATATTGACCTGATGGAACAATTAGGCATATACGAAATTGCTGAAGAAGATTTGGCGTTGTGCGAATTTGTTTGCACTTCGAAAACTGAAGTTCAAAAAATAGTCCGTAAGGGGCTTACCATGGTTCGTAAAGAATTTAGTTAAACTGCGCTAACGCATTCAGAAAAAAATTAACAGATGAAAGCAATAAGAAAATATATAGATAAAATTAAGCCTAACTTTGAAAAAGGAGGGAAGTACGAGAAATGGAAATCGACTTTCGACAGTTTCGAAACTTTTTTATATGTATTAGGCGATACCGCACCAAGCAAAGGAGCACATATTCGCGATGCTATGGATTTGAAGCGAACCATGAGTATTGTAGTACTGGCGCTTATTCCCGCACTGCTTTTTGGTATGTGGAATGTGGGGCATTTCCATTATTTAATGCTGGGCGAACAGGCTACTTTTATGCAAGAATTTTTGCACGGAGCTATTCGTGTACTTCCGCTAATTGTAGTGTCGTATGCTGCCGGTTTGGGTACCGAATTCCTTTTTGTATACATAAAAGGGCACGAAATTGAAGAAGGTTTCTTGGTTTCGGGTATGTTGGTGCCTTTAATTGTACCGGTTGATGTACCACTTTGGATGGTAGCTTTGGCAAATATTTTTGCCGTAATTATTGGTAAAGAAGTGTTTGGCGGTACCGGAATGAACATTGTAAACCCCGCACTTTTGTCGCGAGCGTTCTTGTTCTTTGCTTATCCGGCGCAAATGTCGGGCGATAAAGTTTGGGTTTCGGGCTTAGGAGGTGCCGAAAAAATGGCCGACGGATTTTCGGGTGCTACACCGCTTGCCAATGCCGCAGCCGGCAACATGCAAGCCATGCCCACCGTTTGGGATATGTTTATTGGAACCATACCCGGCTCGGTTGGCGAAACTTCGACACTGGCTATTTTAATTGGTGCTGCAATTCTTTTATATACCGGTGTGGCAAGCTGGAAAATTATGGCAGCTACTGTTGTAGGTGCTTTAAGCTTAGGTTTATTATTTAACGCAGTTGGTTCGGAAAGCAATGCTTTTATGCAAATGCCTGCTTATCAGCATTTGTTGTTGGGCGGTTTTGCTTTTGGTACCGTATTTATGGCAACCGACCCGGTTACTGCTGCACAAACCGAACGAGGCAAATGGATTTATGGTTTCTTAATTGGGGTTATTGTGGTACTAATTCGGGTGCTAAACCCGGCATACCCCGAAGGAATGATGCTTGCCATTTTGCTAATGAACGTTTTTGCACCGCTTATTGACTATTACGTAGTGAAAGGCAACATAAACAAACGCTTGAAACGAGCTAAAGTTCAAACTAAATAAAACCGGTAAAACAGCACTTATGAATACACAAGGAAATACTTATACATTTATCTATGCTTCGGTTATGGTTATTTTGGTAGCTGCCGGTTTGGCTTTTACTGCAATTAAACTGAAACCGTACCAAGATGCAAACATAAAAAACGAGAAAATGCAAAACATTTTAAGTTCGGTTGGCATACAAAGTACGCCCGAAAACGTAAATGGATTGTATGCAAAATATATTACCGAAAGCTTGGTAATTAATACAAAAGGTGAAGTACAAACCGGTAAAGCAGCGTTTGACATTGAGCTGAATACCGAACTTGCTAAACCTATCGAAAACCGCGACCTTCCGGTGTTTAAATGTACGCAAGAAGACGGAACCGTATTTATTATTGTACCATTGCGCGGCAAAGGTTTGTGGGGACCTATTTGGGGCTATATGTCGTTCGAAAAAGATTTTAATACCATACACGGTGCTGTTTTCGACCATAAAGGCGAAACCCCCGGTTTAGGTGCCGACATTAATCAGCCGTGGTTTTACGACCCTTTCAAAGGAAAAACAGTTTTTAACGAAAATGGCGAATTGGTTTCAATAGCCGTATATAAAGGTGGTAAAGGAGCAGCGCAAATTGCCGGCGATACCAAACACGGTGTCGATGGAATTTCGGGCGGAACCATTACTTCTAAAGGTTTGGAAGCCATGATTAAAGACTGTTTGGTAAACTACGAAACCTATTTTAAAAACTCTAAAAGCAATTAAACATGGGACTTCTTTCAACAAAAGATACAAAACTTATAACCAATCCGATGAATTTGGAAAACCCTATAACCGTGCAGGTTTTGGGGGTTTGTTCGGCATTGGCCGTTACGGTTAAACTCGAACCGGCGTTGGTTATGGCTATTTCGGTAACTGCTGTTACGGCTTTTTCGAACGTAATTATTTCGATGCTTCGAAATACCATTCCGAACCGAATTCGTATTATAGTGCAATTGGTAGTAGTTGCGGCATTGGTAATTATTGTAGACCAAATACTTAAAGCATTTGTGTACGATGTAAGCAAGCAGCTTTCGGTTTTTGTGGGATTAATTATTACCAACTGTATAATTATGGGACGTCTGGAAGCTTTTGCCTTAGGCAATAAACCTTGGCCTTCGTTTTTAGATGGGGTTGGAAACGGTGCCGGCTACGGAATGATTCTGATTATTGTAGCCATAGTTCGCGAAATATTCGGCAGCGGCTCTATTTGGGGAATTTCGTTAATTCCGCAATCGTGGTACATAGCCAACGGTGGTTTTTATGCCAACAATGGTTTCATGATTCTGCCGCCTATGGCGCTTATTATGCTTGGAGTTATTATTTGGGTGCAGCGTTCGCGTACCAAAGAACTAATTGGTAAATAATCTTAAATCGACAAAAAAATGGAAGAATTATTAAATATATTCGTAAAGTCGGTTTTTATCGATAACATGATTTTTGCATACTTCCTTGGTATGTGTTCGTACTTGGCAGTATCAAAAACGGTTGAAACATCGACAGGATTGGGCATCGCAGTAATTTTCGTGCTGGCAATTACGGTTCCGGTAAACTACTTAATCGAAAAATTTGTACTTAAACCGGGGGCTTTAGAATGGTTACTTGGCCACGAAATGGCATCGCAAATAGACCTTAGCTTTCTGAGCTTTATTATGTTTATAGCGGTAATTGCTTGGATGGTTCAATTGGTTGAAATGACGGTTGAAAAATTTGCACCGGCATTATATTCGGCGCTGGGTATATTTTTACCGCTTATTGCAGTAAACTGTGCGGTGTTGGGCGCTGCCTTATTTATGTCGGAGCGTAACTATTCGAGCTTGGCCGAAGCTACCACTTTTGCTGTTGGTTCGGGGGTTGGTTGGTTTCTAGCAATTGTAGGCATTGCCGCAATTCGCGAAAAAATTCGCTACTCGAATATTCCGGCACCTTTGCGCGGAATAGGAATAACTTTTATTGCTACCGGCATTATGGCTATAGCATTTATGAGTTTTATGGGAATTAAATTATAATCTAAAAACTTAAAACTGATGGTTTTACTTGAAGTTTCCTTATCGACTGTAATATTTGTCAGCATTATAGCTTTTTTATTAGCCACACTAATAATGGTTGCATTGTTATTATATGCAAAAGCCAAATTAATGCCTTCAGGTCAAGTTACCTTAACTATAAACAGCGATACACAGTTAGAAATACAACCCGGAACAACCATTCTGAATGTACTTTCCGAAAATAAAATCTTTTTACCTTCGGCTTGCGGCGGCGGCGGTTCGTGCGGTATGTGCAAATGCCAAGTAAACGAAGGCGGCGGCGAAATTCTGCCTACCGAAAAGGGTTTCTTTTCGCGCAAGGAGCAAGCTGCTAATTGGCGTTTGGCTTGCCAAGTAAAGGTTAAAGAGAACATGAAAATTGAAGTTCCTCACGAAGTTATGGGCATTAAAAAGTGGGAATGCGAAGTGGTTTCGAACCAGAATGTGGCAACTTTTATTAAAGAATTTGTGGTTAAATTGCCCGAAGGAGAAAAACTCGATTTTCTGTCGGGTGGTTATATTCAAATAGATGTGCCTAAAATTGAAGTTCAATTTAATGACATGATAATTGAAGACGAATACAAACCGGAGTGGGAGCAATTTAATATGTTTGGTTTGGAAATGAAAAACCCCGAGCCTACCTATCGAGCTTATTCTATGGCCAACCACCCTGCCGAAGGCAATATTGTAATGCTTAATATTCGTATTGCAACACCACCTTGGGACAGAGCAATTAACGGTTTTAAAAATGTGAATCCGGGGATTTGCTCGTCGTTTATTTTCTCGCGCAAACCGGGCGATAAAGTAATGATTTCGGGGCCTTATGGCGAATTCCATATTAAAAAAACCGACAACGAAATGATGTTTATTGGCGGTGGTGCCGGTATGGCACCCATGCGTTCGCATATTTTCGATTTATACCAAACTGCCAAAACACACCGTAAATCTACCTTCTGGTACGGAGCAAGGTCGTTGCGCGAAGTTTTTTACGAAGAACACTTTAGGGCTATTGAAAAAGAATTTCCTAATTTCCGTTTCGAAATTGCCTTATCGGAGCCAAAACCGGAAGATAATTGGAACGGAGCCACCGGCTTTATTCACCAAGTAATTTACGACCGGTATTTGAGCAAACACAGCGAGCCCGAAGATATTGAATACTACCTTTGCGGACCGCCAATGATGAACGATGCGGTGCAAAAAATGCTGTATAACTTAGGTGTACCTAACGAAATGATAGCTTTCGACGATTTTGGTTCGTAATAAGCTAAGCAGTAAAACAAAAAAAGCTAATAATTAATTTTATTAGCTTTTTTGTTTTGTATGGCTGAAAATTTTAGCTGTTAAGCGCATTGCGAACTTTCATAACTTTTTGCAAAACGGCTTCTAATTTATCTAATTGAAGCATGGTAGCAGCATCGGAAGCAGCTATGGCAGGGTTTGGGTGTACTTCCAAAAACAAGCCGTCGGCACCGGTTGCCACTGCCGAAAGTGCAATGGTTTCGATGAGTTGCGGGTCGCCGCCGGTTACACCTTCGGTTCGGTTTGGCTTTTGGGTAGCATGGGTGCAATCCATTACCACAGGTACACCATGGGCTTTCATTCGTGCAATTGAAGTGGCATCAACTATTAAGTCGTTATAGCCAAAGGTAGTGCCGCGTTCGGTAATCCAAATGTTAGGGTTGCCGGTGGCTTGTACTTTTTCAATCGGAAAAAGCATGGCTTCGGGCGAAAGAAACTGCCCTTTTTTAATATTTACTGTGCATCCGCTTTCGCCGGCAGCTTTTAGCAAGTCGGTTTGGCGGCATAAAAATGCCGGAATTTGTAAATGACTTACATAGCGTGCAGCCAAGGCTACTTCGTGGCTTTCGTGCACATCGGTTATGGTTGCAATTCCAAATTTTTTGCCTACCGCTTGCAAAATTTCCAGTGCGGCTTGGTCGCCAATGCCGGTAAAGCTGTTTTGTTTGGTTCGGTTTGCTTTTCGGTAGCTGCCTTTAAATATATAATCGATATCGAGTTTTTTGCAGATATTTAAAACGGTTTCGGCAATTAAAAATGCAGTTTTTTCATCTTCTATTACACAAGGACCTGCAATAAGGAAAAATTTATTTTGTGCCATGGTTTTTAGTTTTAAGTGTGCTATTTATTTTCCGACGACTCGCGAGCTTTTTGTCCCAAATAGCCCGAATGATGCCGTTTGGCGTACTCGGTATAGTCAAATTTTGTTTGCACCATTAAGTACGCTACCAACAGGTTGCCAATTACGGTCATTACGGTGGTTGAAGTGGTAGGAGTTAAGCCCAGCGGACACATTTCTTTCGGGTGTCCGGTAAAAAGTGTAACATCGGCAACTTTGCATAGTTCGCCATCGGGGTTTCCGGTAATTGCGAGTATTTTAATATCCGGACGCAGATTTTTCACCAAATATTCAAGTTCCAACACTTCGCGGGTTTTGCCCGAGTTCGAAACAAGCAGCATAATGTCGTTAGTTTGTACCAAACCTAAGTCGCCGTGTTGCGCCTCGGCAGGATGCAAAAAAACAGCCGGTGTTCCGGATGAACTTAAGGTGGTAGCAATGTTTAAGCCAATTTGTCCGGCTTTTCCCATGCCCGACACCACCACTTTGCCGCCTTTTTCATGTACTTGTGTTAAAATAAGTGCAGCCGCTTTTTCAATAGAACCATCGAGCGGAATGTTTTCTACCGAAGCGCTTTCGTGTTTAAGCCACTGTTTTAACATGTTTTCGTTCATATAGTTTGTTTTATTGACCGTTGTAAATATTCATGGTTCGTTCCAACCCAATGGTTCCGAAACTTTTAATAACTTCAATCATTTTATCCATGCGTTCGGGTAAGGCTTTGGCTTCGTCGGTACTCCATTTTTCGAGCACATAATCCACTTGTTTGCCTTGGGCAAAATTATTGCCAATGCCAAATCGCAAGCGAGGGTAGTTGGTATGTCCCAAGGTTTGTGCAATGTGCCCAAGTCCGTTGTGTCCGGCATCGCCGCCTTTAGCTTTTATGCGAATGGTTCCGAAGGGCAAGGCTAAATCGTCAACAATTACCAGCATGTCATTAACTTCAATTTTTTCTTTTTGAAGCCAATAATTTACCGCCTTACCGCTTAGGTTCATGTAGGTTGCAGGTTTAATAAGTACAAAGGTTTTACCTTTAAATCTATATTCGGCCGAATCGGCATAGCGGTCGGGGGTAAAAACAATATTGGACGCCGAAGCCAAGGCGTCCAATACGTTAAATCCTATATTATGTCTTGTGTTGGCATAGTTGTCACCAATGTTTCCCAGTCCGACAATTAAAAATTTCATTTCAGAAACAAGTTAAGAATTAAAAAGCGCGAAGAAGGATTATTTTGCAATAAAAGGCATTAAAATAGGCATTTTATGCTGCATGAAAGCGAATTGACGACCCTATTTTAGCAATAAACCTGACAAGTTCTTCGAAAATGTCAGGTTTACGATAATAACAACTAACTTCAGCCATCGAGTATAACTACATCGAAAAGCTTAGGTTGATATTACTTTTTAGCATCGGAGGTTTGAGCGGCACCGCGGGCTGCGCGAGTTAATCTTACACCACAAACCACCGCATTTGCAGGGTCAAGTACGGTAAGATTTTCAAAATGCAACGAACCCACTTTAACCGATTGACCAAGACCAACAGTTGTAATGTCGATTTTTAGTGCATCGGGCATGTGAGCAGCCAAACCGCGTACTTTTAGTTTACGCATGTTTACTTGCAATTTACCACCTGCTTTTACACCATCCGAATTACCGGTAATTACAGCCGGAATTGACATGGTAAGCGGTTTGTCTTCAAATACTCTGTAGAAATCTACGTGCAAAACTTTGTCGCTCACAGGGTGAAACTGCAAATCTTGCAATACGGCATCGTAAGCTGCGCCGTCTACTTCAACTTTCAAAAGAAAGACTGAAGGCGTATAAACAATGTGGCGAAGTACCGTTGCATCGATTGAAAAATGCACCACTTCGTCGCCACCATAAAGTACACACGGAACTCTGTCTTCTTTTCTTAATTGTTTAGTACTTTTTTTTCCGGTTTCGGTTCTTTTTGTTCCTTTTAAATTAAAAGTTTTCATAACCTTTTTGTTTGTTGTGCTACTTAAAACCGGATACTTTTGGCACCCGGTTCCCCATTACACATGTTAAATGTTTATGCTGCAAATATAAGACATTTCCGGAAACCGGAAAAATATTTTTTGAATTTTCTAAATAAATTTATCGCTGATGGATTGATGACGATAAACTTTTTT
>JAIFNC010000212.1 GCA_020047935.1 Bacteroidota bacterium | reverse complement strand
GGGTAGGAGCAAGGCATAAACCAAACCTATTGCAGCGGGTGTTTGCGAGGTATGCCAAAGCTCAAACTGTAATGTAATGGGTAGCTTTTTGGCAACTTATAAAAAGAGCAAATAAACATCGTTTATTAAAAACCCTTTTCAACTTGTGCAAAAAAGCTACCCATCCCAAAGTGCCGGTGTGGTTCTTTGAATTAAAACCGGCTAATCCACCGTTATCGATTTCGAAACATTCTTCGGAACATCGGGGTGTACGCCGTGCTCTTCAATTTTCAACTTATTCAAATACTTACGTTTAGTTATCGACATTTTGAGGGCAATTTGTTGCAGTGCCAAGGTGGCAGCAAAAACAAACGCATACTTATCGCCGGTAGCCGGAATTTTAATATATTTATAATAATAATGTTCTAACGACGCCGGTTTGCCTTCAACTGCACGTTGCAATTCTTCGTTTTCTTCTGCAATAAGAATAATATCGGCACCCCTAATTTTGTGCGTATGTATTTGGGTAATAGTTATACGAATATCGCGCTCGTCGGGCGGACAAACAAATACTAACGGATAATTGGTAAAGAATTTTTCAACCGACAATTTTTCAACATACAATTTATACCATTCGGCATACCATTCGCGGTTTCCGGTTTCAAATTTGCCCGACAATACTTCGGCACCGCCATTGCCTAATTTAAAGTTTTTCAGATGCTCCAAAAACGATTTGGCTGCCGCTTTTTCAGCATCGTTTTTATTGGCAGTCAGTTCCAACATAAAATCAACAAATCCGTTGTGCATTTCTTCCAATTCACTAAACGAGAACAGCGTGTTTTTTCCCAGAATTGTGTTTGGCCCGTGTTTAAATTCAGCCGAGTCGTAGCCTTCGGTATGGTTTAGTACCACTTCTCTAATTTTAAGCGCGCCCTCTTTGGCTATGCCAATTAACGAAGTACCCAAAATATGCATTGATGGTTTTAGGAATAGGCGCAAAACTACATCGGTAATACTCATCTCTATGCTTTCGAGTGTAAACTTCATTACCGAACGTATTTTGGCAAGTTTTAGTTTAATCTCGTCGTCGGTAAGTTTAGTAGCCAATGCCAACAAATATAGCAATGCCACTTGGCTTATGAACGATTTGGTTGCTGCCACAGCAATTTCAGGTCCGCACATAATAGGCAAATAAAAGTCCGATTTTTCTTGCGGAATGGTCGAATTTTCGTTGTTTACAATCGAAAATATTTTCACTCCGTTTTCGTATCGTGCCCTAATATCGTTAAAAATATCCACCAAGTCTTTGGTTTCGCCCGATTGCGAAATGCCTATCACAATGTCGTTTGCAGCCAACGAATCGATAAAATTTGACCGAAATTGTCCGGGATTGGAAGGAATAATAGCCACTCCCGCCACCGAATTAAAAAAGTATCCGCCAATAAGCGCAGCATGATACGAAGTGCCCGAAGCAACCATGTAAATACGATTGGTTGACGATTTTGCCGCTTTAAAAATTTCGACTACGCGCTTTTTATACGTTACAATGGTTCGCTTTTTCTTCCAAATAATAAGCATATCGAGTACAAAAAGCCGCTTAAGTTGCGCCACATCAAAACTTAGCAGCTCATTAAGCAATTGCGAATCTTCCGACGAAAAGCCGGTTGATTCGGCAGCTTTAAGTATATGCGGTGCCTTTTTCTCGACCACTTTGTACATGGCAATAAAATCCGGATTGTTCAAAATGGTATCGTAGTGCGCTTTTATTGCGGTGCTGTCAAAAATGTCGTACAATTTCACAATGTCGTAAAGCAAGCCTCTGCACGCCTGATAATTTTTTTCGAAAATGTCGTACAACTCTCTTTCTTGCTCTTCTTCAATATAATATTTAAGCAGCGTGTCCAAATTCGAAGGCGACGAAGCAATTTCCTGCTCCATAAAATAGCTGTAACGCGGTTGCAGGGCAATGTCGGCAATATTTAAGCGCGAACGAGTAAGGCTGGGAACCCATTCTTTCTCTTCCTTAAGCGAAAATATTTTGTATTCGTTGTGCGTAAAATACAAGCCGTCGCCTTCGGAAAGCGGAATTAAAAACCGTGTTTTGCCTAAAACCGATGTTAAGTCGGAACTAACTACAATAAAATCGCCGTTTGCGTCGTGTCCTTTGCCTGCATACAGCGACGAACCCGATTTCATGGCAAACACTCCCGGAATGTCGGGAGCAGCAATGCACGATGCATAACTGCCTATTACTTTGCTTTGTGCAGTACGAATAGCACGAATAAATGCCTTCTTTTTCTCTTCAACGCTTGGGTTTTTTAGCTTATGAAATTCAATGGCATAAAAGTGTTCAACCATGTGTACCAGCATTTCGCCGTCGTTGTCAGATAGCACTTTATGTCCGTTTTCGCGTAAAAAAAGTTTGAGCGAATCGGTGTTCGAAATGTTGCCGTTATGCGCACCTGCAATGTGAATTTTGCAATTAACTTCGTGCGGCTGAGCATTTTCGTTGGTTACCGCACCGTAGGTTGCCCAACGTACTTGGCCAATAAATTTCTGGCCTATATGCTTACCTATTTCCAGTTCTTGGGTAACTTTGGTAGGCGAACCTACTTTTTTCATTAGTAATATTTCGCCATTTTCTTTAAAGAATGAAGCGCCGGTACTGTCGTAACCCCTATATTCGAGCTTTTTAAGCAGCGAAACCGCTTCGTTTCCAATTTGTTTATTATCTTTTTCGTAGATTATCGATACAACTCCGCACATAAATTTGTTGGTTTAGGTTTATATGAAATGGTTGGTCTGTTGTGCAACTAAATGCTGAAACAAATGTACTCAAATTTATTCGAAACAATGTTTTTTTTATTAAAAATTGGGCAAAAAAAAAGCACCCCTAAAGGTGCTTTTAAACAGATGTTTTTATGCTTTTATAAGGTCTTTTTTACTTCTACTTCTTCGAAAGCCTCTACAATGTCGCCCTCTTTTATGTCGTTGAAATTGTCGATATTTAAACCGCATTCGTAACCAAATTTAACTTCTTTTGCATCGTCTTTTAAACGTTTCAATGAAGCCAATTTTCCGGTAAACACCACAATACCGTCGCGTATTAAGCGGATATTTGATGTACGTTTGATAATACCTTCTTTAACCATACAGCCGGCAATATTACCAACTTTAGTAATTTTGAATACTTCGCGAATTTCGGCACTACCAATAATATCTTCTCTAATTTCCGGCGATAACATGCCTTCCATTGCAGCTTTAATTTCGTCGATAGTTTTGTAGATGATTGAACTTAATCGAATTTCAATGCCCTCTTTATCGGCAAGTTTGCGAGCATTACCCGACGGACGAACCTGGAACCCAATAATAATTGCATTCGAAGCCATTGCCAAGGTTACATCCGATTCTGAAATTTGACCTACTGCTTTATGAATTACATTTACTGCAATTTCTTGTGTCGAAAGTTTAATCAACGAGTCGGAAAGTGCTTCAATAGAACCATCCACGTCGCCTTTAACAATTAAGTTCAGTTCTTGGAAGTTTCCAATGGCAATACGTCTGCCAATTTCTTCCAAGGTCATATGCTTCTGCGTACGCAAACCAAGTTCGCGCTGCAATTGTGCACGTTTCGAGGCTATTTCGCGAGCTTCTTTTTCCGTTTCCAGACAGTTGAAGTTGTCGCCTGCTTGCGGAGCGCCGTTTAAACCCAGAACCAGCACCGGTTCTGAAGGGCCTGCTTTTTGTACACGTTTATTATGTTCGTTGTACATTGCTTTAACTTTACCGTGGTATTGTCCGGCAATAATAACATCGCCTACCGAAAGTGTTCCGTTCTGAACCAAAACGGTAGCTACATATCCGCGACCTTTATCCAGTGAAGATTCAATAATTGAACCTACTGCGCGTCGGTTCGGATTTGCTTTTAGGTCTAACACTTCAGCTTCCAATAATACTTTTTCGAGCAATGCTTCGATATTTAAACCGGCTTTTGCCGAAATATCTTGCGATTGGTATTTACCACCCCAGTCTTCAACCAACAAGTTCATACCTGCCAATTGTTCTTTAATCTTTTCGGGGTTCGCGTCTTTTTTATCTATTTTATTAATTGCAAACACAATAGGTACATTTGCGGCTTGAGCATGTGCTATGGCCTCTTTGGTCTGACGCATAACACTGTCGTCGGCAGCTACTACAATAATAGCTACGTCGGTTACGCTGGCACCGCGAGCACGCATGGCAGTAAATGCCTCGTGGCCCGGAGTATCAAGGAATGTAATTTGTTTGCCATTGCCAACATTTACACGGTATGCACCAATGTGCTGAGTAATACCGCCTGCCTCGCCGCTTATTACATTGGCTTTACGCACAAAGTCGAGCAACGATGTTTTACCGTGGTCAACGTGTCCCATAACCGTTACAATTGGGGCGCGAGTAAGTAAATCTTCCTCTGCATCTTCTTCTTCTTTTATCGCTTCCTGAACGTCGACACTAATAAATTCTACTTTGTAGCCAAATTCTTCTGCTACAATGGTCATGGTTTCGGCATCCAATCGCTGATTGATAGAAACCAATAAACCAAGGCTCATACAAGTTGAAATAACTGCCGTTGGGTTTACATCCATAAGTGAAGCCAATTCAGAAACCGAAACGAATTCGGTAACTTGAATTACGCTCTTTTCGGCCTCCATTCTGTCGGCTTCTTCCTGCTGCTTACTCTTATATTCGTCGCGTTTTAATCTGCGGTGTTTCGAACCTTTCGATTTTGTTTTGGTGGTTAAACGAGCAAGCGTTTCTTTAACTTGTTTTTGAACGTCTTCTTCGTTTACTTCTTTTTTAACCACCTTTTTGAATTTCGAAGCGTCGCCCGGTTTTACTACTTTCTTTTTTTCGGGGCGTGGTGCATTCGAAGTTCGGTTTGCGCCTCCTGCCTGACCTTCTTTGGTTTTATCAACCTTAGTAATTGGAGGACGTAAACTTATTGGTGTCGATTCAACGGTGCTTGCCGGTGTGCCGCCTTCGCCGTCTTTTTGAATACGTTTACGTTTTTTCTTACGCTTGACTTTTGATTTGTCTACCGGTGTTATTGGCTGCGCAGGTTTCTTTTTTGTATCGAATTCTGCCAAATCAATTTTCCCTACAACCGTAGGTCCTGTTAAACGTTGAACGTCGGTTTTATAAACTTCTGCAGGTTTCGCCGGTGCAGCAGCCTCTTGGCTCGCAACGGGTTGTGCTGCTATTACGGGTTTTTTATCGAGTGGTCTATTTTCTTGGTGATGTGGCTTTTTCGGTTCGTTTGGTCGTTGGTTTCTATCAGCAGGCAAATCGCTTTTTTTAACCAATTTAGGTTTACTTGCGTTTTCCAAATCAATTTTTCCAACCACCTTTGGCGATTTTAAATTATCGTTGTTCGAAAAAACCGGTGCTTCTTTGGGTTTTGGTGCAGGAGCTTGCTTTGGTTGTTCTGCAACTACCGGTTCAGCCTGTTTTGGTGCCGGATGCTGTTCTTCAACTTTTTCGGTTGCAGCTACCGGTGCAGGCGCAGTTTCCCGTTTAGGTTTGCCTGCGGTTTCCAAGTCAATCTTACCCAGAATTTTTAGTTTGCTTTCAGCTTCTTGCTTCGGCATTAAATTTTCAGTGGGCACCAATGGCTTTTGAACCGATTGTGTGGGGTCTTTAATTATTACCATATCATCATGTTCCGAATCGTCGTCCTCTTCGGTTTCGCTTTTTTTGCCAAAGGTTTTATGCTTTAGCATTTTTTCCGATGCAATTTTAACGTCTTTTTCCGAGCTAAATTCTTTTACAAGAAGTTTATAGCATTCGGGCGAAATCTTTGCATTTGGAGTCGGATCGACTTCCATACCTTTCTTTTGCAAGAAATCTACGATGGTACTTAAGCCCACGTTAAATTCGCGAGCTACTTTGTGCAATCTTGTCCCTTTGTTTTCTTCCGGCATATCCAAAACCCTGTCAAATTTATTTGAGAAATAATTTCTGCAAATGTATTAAAAAACTAAATATTCTAACTATTAAGCAACCTTTAATTGCTATTCGAATTCAGTTTGCAACGTTCGCAACACGTCTTCAATGGTTTCAACCTCCAAATCGGTACGTTTTTCAAGTTCGCTAACTGTTAAACGAAGTACGCTTTTTGCTGTATCGCAACCAACTGCTTTCAGGGCGTCAATAACCCAGTCTTCAATTTCATCCGAAAATTCTTCCAAATCCACGTCTTCGTCTTCTTCCAAAATGTTTCTGTAAACATCTATTTCGTAGCCGGTTAATTGTCCGGCAAGTTTAATGTTCGAACCGCCTTTGCCAATAGCGCGCGAAACTTCTTCGGGGCGCAAAAATACTTGAACCTTTTTGGTTGTTTCGTTAATTTTCATTTCGCTAATTTGCGCAGGGCTAAGTGAACGTGCAATAAACAACTGCAAATTATTCGAGTAATTTATTACATCAATGTTTTCGTTACGCAACTCACGCACAATACCGTGTATTCGCGAACCTTTTTGTCCAACGCAAGCACCAACAGGGTCTACGCGTTCGTCGTAGGATTCTACGGCTACTTTGGCACGTTCGCCCGGTATACGTGCAATTCGTTTAATGGTAATTAAACCATCGAATACTTCCGGAATTTCGCGTTCGAATAATTTTTCAAGAAATGTGTTTGAGGTACGCGACAACATTACAATTACCTGATTATTCTTAAGTTCTACGCTCTGAACCACGGTTAATACCGGTTCGCCTTTTCGCAAAATATCACCCGGAATTTGTTGTTCATAAGGCAAAACAAGTTCATTTTGGTTGTCGTCAAGTACATAAGCTTCTTTTTTTCGAACCTGATATACTTCGCACGTAATCAAATCGCCAACTTTATCTTTGTAATAGTTGTAAGTTTGTTCTTTCGAAAGTTCCAAAATACGGGAAGTAAGGTTTTGGCGTATTGCTAAAATTGCTCGTCGACCAAAATCGGAAAATTTCACCTCGTCGGTAACTTCTTCTCCCAGTTCATAATCGGTGTCAATTAAATTAGCATCGGTAATTCCAATTTCGCGGTTTTTGTCTTTTACTTGGTCATCGGGCACTATTATTCGGTTTCTCCAAATTTCCAAGTCGCCTTTATCAATATTTACAATTATGTCGAAATTTTCGTCAGTACCGTACATTTTGATAAGCATACCTCTGAAAACGTCTTCCAATACCACCATCATTGTGGGGCGGTCGATATTCTTAATTTCTTTAAATTCCGAAAAAGTGTCAATTAAATTCAAATTTTCCATCGTGCCGTTGAATTAATTCTTGCCAAAATCGGGAATAACTTTCACCGATTTAACTTCGTTATAGGTTAATTGCTGTGTAGTAATTACAGTTTGTTTTCTTTTTTTTCCTTCAACTTTCACCGTTTGTTCAAATTGAATTTCAAAAAAGTCGTTTTCTGCTTTTGTCAGAGTTGCTTTTAGTTTTGTTCCATCGGCTCGCAAAACTTCCACTTTTCGCCCTGTGTTTTTAATGTACTGCTTTATATGTCGTAGCGGCATATCTAAGCCTGCCGACGATACATACAGTTCATAGTCTTCAATTTCGCGGTCGAGATTGTCATTAATTTCGCGACTGAAAAACACGATTTGATCAATAGTTACACCGGTCATACTGTCTAAATAAAGCATAATATGATTATCGGGCTTCACCTCAATTTCAACAACAAATACTTGTTGTTTTTCAAGTTCCGATTCTATTAATGTAAGTATTTTTTCTGTGGTAATCATTTGATTTATTGTAACAAAACAGGGGACTTTTGTCCCCTGTCAAAATTAGTTTCCGACAAATTCACGGCAAAGTTACTACTAATTGCTTAAATAGCAAAATTTAACCGCGAATATTTTGTTCTAAAGCCTGTAATTTCAAATCCAAGTGAATTGAAATTGTTTTTTATAGGCAATATATCTCTTTAAAAAAGCAACTTACGATGCGTTTTTATCTCTTCTTTTTCTTTTGAAATTCAATTCGCCATCTTTTCTTTCTTTAAAAGCCGGACGGTCGGTTGTTCCGTTTTCTTTAAAAGCCGGACGAGGGTTTTCATTACGTTCTTTAAATGCCGGTTTGTCGGCTTCTTTTCTTTCTTTTAATACCGGTTTATCGGCATCTCTGCGTTCTCTAAAAGCCGGTTTGTCGCCTTCTTTACGGTCGCGAGGTGCAGGTCGGTCGGTACCGCTGCGTCGTCGGTCCGAATAGCTTCCGCCGCCGCCTCCGCTGCTTCGTCGGTCGCCGCCGTAGCCGCCGCCTCCGCTTCTGCGTTCGCCGCCATAGTTTCCGCCACCGCCACCACCGTAGCCGCCACCGCCGCTGCGTCGTCCGCCACGGCGTTCTTCGGTTACGTTTTCGTTGTTTTTCGACAATTCAACTTGTACCGGCAAACCGTCGTACTCGGCATTTACAAAAGCTGTCAAAGCATCTTCTTGCATTCCGGCTTCCAATTCAAAGAATGCGAAATTACGTGCAACTTCTATTTTGCCAATGTTTATGTTACCGTTTTTTAAATGTCGGTTCATGAAACCAATTAAGCGTGCAGCATTTAAGCCATCGCGCTGACCAACGTTAATAAAATAACGGTCGTAGTTCGAAGTACGGCTCTTGTCGCGGGCTGCGCGCTGCGCAACATTTAAATCGGGAGCGTTTTCGTAATAAGCCAAAAAGCGATTAAATTCAACGGAAAGAAATTTTTGAATCAACTCTTCACGACTCAATTCGCTAAATTTGGCGTAAATTTCGGGCAAGAATTTATCTATTTCCGAGTTTACTTCGTTGTTTCCTATTTTTTCGATTAAGCTAAACAATTGTTTTTCGCAAATTTCGTGTCCGTTTGGCACGGCAACCTGCTCTAAGGTTTGGCTAATCATTTTTTCGATAGAACGAATTCTGCCGTGCTCTTTGGTGTGAATAATTGAAACGGCAATACCTGATTTTCCGGCCCTTCCGGTACGGCCCGAGCGGTGAATATAAATTTCAGGATCGTCGGGCAGGTTGTAGTTAATTACGTGCGTAAGATCGGTAACGTCCAAACCGCGAGCAGCCACATCGGTAGCCACTAATATTTGCAGGTGTTTGGTGCGGAAACGAGCCATAACTTGGTCGCGTTGTGCTTGCGACAAGTCGCCGTGCAGCGAGTCGGCATTATAACCGTCCTGAATCAGTTTGTCGGCTGTTTCTTTGGTTTCGGTTCTGGTTCGGCAAAATACAATGCCGTAAATATCGGGGTTCATGTCGGCAATACGCTTTAGCACCAAATAGCGGTCTTTGGCGTGTACCATATAATACTGATGCACAACGTTTCCGGCGGCAGCATTTTTGCGACCAACGGTAATTTCGTGCGTATTTTTCATGTAATTTTTCGAAATCTGATTTATTTCGGAAGGCATAGTAGCCGAAAATAACATGGTTTGGCGCGATTCGGGAGTTTGTCCCAAAATCATATCCAAATCGTCTTTAAAACCCATGTTCAGCATTTCGTCGGCTTCGTCTAAAATAAGCCATTGTACGTTGTTCAGAATCAAGCGTCCGCGTTGAATCAAATCGACCACGCGACCCGGTGTACCTACCACAATATGCACCCCGCGGCGCAATGCATTAATTTGCGCATCAATACCGGTTCCGCCGTATACAGGCAAAATGGTTATATTCTTTACATATTTACTGTAAGAATTTAAGTCGTTGGTAATTTGAATACACAATTCGCGAGTTGGGCACAAAATAATGGCTTGCGTATTGCGGTCGGCGGTGTTTACTTTGCTAATAATTGGTAATCCGAAGGCAGCAGTTTTGCCGGTTCCGGTTTGCGCAAGTGCAATTACGTCGTTTTCCGAAGCTAATAAATACGGAATAGTTTTTTCCTGAATAGGAGTTGGAGTTACAAAGCCCAAATCTTCAAGGGCACGAAGAACCTCTTGACCGAGGCCGATTTCGCTAAATGTTGGCATATTTTTAAGTTTATCGGCTGCAAGCACCACCCAAAAATATGCTCGAAACCGTTTTTGTTATTAAATTTCAGGCCATTATACTAAAGGATGCGCCTGAACAAAAGCGGTGCAAAAGTAGTGGTTATTTTCTAAATAACAAATATTTATTCAACTTTTTTTATTTTTATTTTTTGAAGGTTGAAATACCGATGAATATTTAACTTAAAATGTAAATTTATGCTACGTTGACAAGTTGCGCTATAAGCCTCTTCTATTGGATTATTCCTGATTTTTCAAGCTTATCAATTAGAAATTTGTAGGTAGCAATTAATTCATAAATCGTTTCAGTTTCGCCTACACTTCGCTGAATTACACTAAGCAATTGGGCGGTTTTTGTGGCAGTATTTGTTTGGTATGCCAACGCATAAACATCATGTTTGAGCAAGCTTTCTTGAATTTTCTTTACTTTTTTTATACGCTTACTTTATTTTGCGGTAGTTTTCATCTTTTTTTAGCACCCTGTAATACTCCTTGTCAAAAATCTTAAAGTAAATAGTTGCCGGATAATAGTTGTAATACGGCCAAATTTTGGTCAAACTATTTTGTTCGGTTGTATAGGTCAATAACGCTTGTTTTTTTATAACTTCTCTTCCTTTTAAGGAAAAATATACATCCGGCTTTGGCGTTGTTTCAACCTTATATATTTTCTTTGCCAACTTAAAAGCATCCATATCGTTTAGTATTCTTTCATTCATTTTTGGGTCAAAAACCGCTTGGTAAATTCGCTCAACACTGAAAGCTGAATCGTTTTGGTGCTGCATACAATAAGCAACAATAAGCTTGCTTATAAATACGTGGTCGGGGTGTCCGTATCCTCCCATTATATCGTCCAAAGTGAATATTACAGATGGCTTATTTTTAGCAATGAAATTTGCGATGTGTGTAAGTGCAATTTCTTTATTATAAGCACTATCGAAATCAGTATAAGGTATAGGTAGCCAAGGTTTTTCAATTTTATCTCTGCCTTTTCTTAATATAATATCAAAATATTCAACACTTTTCACATAATTCCCGAACTTCCCAACCATTAGCACACAAATGGGATATTGTGCCCGACATGCTTATTGCATCGTCGTCATGTGCAACAATAATTAACGCCGTTTTATTTTTTTCACTTTGTAAAAAAACCTCTTCCTCGTAGGTGTCAGCTGAGGAAATATAATAAAGATAACCAATATTAGCGCCAATCGAAAGTATAAAAACACTTACAGCGATTACGATTGTAGTACGAATATTTCTCATTTTTGCCTATTGAATTTTGTTAATACTACCGCTAACTGCATAGGGTGCGGTGTTGTGCCGGATTATGAAACAGTTTCAAATCAGTGTACTACTGACTTTGTATATTGTACGAATCGCTTGTCGGGAGGAGTAACTTGCCGGCATACATTTCGAAAACCTGCACAGCGAGACGTTAGCCACCCGATGGCATTTAAGCTTTGGTATCGGGTAATTGAGAGGCTGAATACATTGAATTTTTTTACTCTGCCTTTTTTATTGAATTCCGTACACATCAGTCAAAGCTGCTTTATCAGTGTCCGAATTTTTTTCGGGAAACGTTGAAAGGCCTCTACGCTAATTAACGAAAAACCCAACAGACAAATTGTTTGTTGGGCTTTTTTTTATCAATTTCAAATTTTGAATGAGTAATTAATTTGAAAATTCAGTCAAATCTTAATTTTGTAAATTCCAAACCGCATCGTAGTCGCCGTTTTCTTTTTCTTTTAGCTTAAGTTCTTGCAAACCTTTACGGAATGCATTTACCAAATCGGCTGCCCGAACAATGGCTTCGAGTTCGGCAGGGGTTACGTTTTTGGTAAACGGTGCGCCATAGTCGCTCGATATACTGCCACTAAAAAACTTAGTATTGTACAAAGTGCCGTTTATTTTTCCCGATAGTTCGAACCCAAACTTAGGTATTATAAGTGCTTCGCCTTTAGGTCCAACGCCCGAAAGCAAATCGAGAGTCATGGTTAGCAGGGCATTGGCGCCGCTTTCTGTCATTAATCGTTCGTTAACACCACCGGTGCCAAAACCTTCGGCAATTGGCATAAACGCCGAACGAACTACCATATTCTTATACGATTTAACAAACTCAACATTCGTGCTTTCGTCGTCTTTTGCAAATGTTTCCAAAATTTTGTAGGCTTCGCATCCGGTAACTTTTTCAATGGGCAATACCTTGGCACCAAATTCCGATTCAATTACCGCCACAAACTGCGGATACAGTTTTTCCAACAAGGTTTCCCAAGGA
>JAIFNC010000230.1 GCA_020047935.1 Bacteroidota bacterium | reverse complement strand
TATTTGGAACGATACGACGATTTGCGCGTTTTGCCGCACCGTTTCGGAACCATTGCACTCAGAATGCCTGCAGCTGAACCAAAATACGACACTAAACCGGGCTGGTGGATGTGCAAACAGATTGCCGACCGCTTGGAATTGGGTGCATATTTCCCTTTCAATGATTACGTAAAAACTTTCGAGCGGGAAGCCAACGATTTGTATTTTGCTGAAGATGAAGAACATGAGTTTGAAACCAACAGCGGTAAAATAGAATTGTATTCATCGGAATTGGAATTGTACGGTTTTCCGCCAATGCCTACCTATACCGTGCATCCGCAACCCGAAGCCGGTTTTTACCGACTTATTTACGGACGCACCCCTGCACATACCTTTAGCCGTACTACAAACAACCCGAACTTAACCGCACTTAAGCCCGATAATGACCTTTGGGTTCACCCGAAAGTTGCTGCTGAATGGGGTATTAAAAATGGGCAACAAGTTAAGCTAAAAAATCATCAGGGTATCGAATCGACTTTTGCTATTAAAGTTCGAGTTACCGAACGTATTCGTTGGGATTCGGTTTTTATGGCACACGGCTTTGGACGCACCGACGAACGACTAACGCGCGGTTTTGCTCGCGGCTTAAGCGATACCGAAATGACCAGCGATGTGCTAATTGACAAAGAAACCGGAAGCACAGGCATGCGCAGCAATTTTGTAACTTTTGTTATCTAAAATTAGAACCTTGCAGGTTTCAAGAAAAAATGAAAAAAGTAAAAATTAAAATACAACCAAAGCAATGAGATATGCAATGGCTATTGACACAAAAAAATGTGTCGGATGCAGCGACTGCGTTATAGCATGTCAGACAGAAAACAATGTACCCATAGGTTACGCCCGCGATTGGATTGTAGAACTTACCGAAGGTTCGTACCCAAATCTTTCACTCGAAATTAGGTCGGAACGTTGCAACCATTGCGACAATACGCCTTGTGTGCGTACTTGCCCTACCGGCGCAAGCCATATTATTGAGGGAGGAATTGTGAAAGTAACCCATAGCGAATGTATAGGTTGCGGCGCATGTATACAGTCGTGTCCTTACGATGCACGTTATACGCACCCCGACGGTTATGTAGATAAATGTACCTTCTGCGACCACCGAGTTGCCAACGGACAAGACCCTGCTTGTGTTTCGGTTTGCCCTACCAAGTGCATGTATTTTGGTGATATGGACGACAGCAACAGCGAAGTGGCTAAAATTGTTGCCAACCGCAAGTGGAAATCGTTAGCGCCCGAAGCCGGTACGTTACCGCAAATTTTCTATTTAGTATAAAATGTTCTTTGGTTAAATGCTTGAAACGGTTTTGTTTAGCAAGTTAACTTCAAACTAAAAAATGATTAAAAAGATATAGAAATGAACGAAGAATTAATTATAAGCGGACGCATGAACCCCAACATCGACCCGGTGTTACATGTTTGGCATTGGCAAATTCCTATTTATTTGTTTTTGGGCGGTTTGGCTGCCGGATTGTTGTTTTTTGCAGCATATTTTACCATAACCGGTAAAGCCGACAAATACCCGACTGCCGTAAAAATTGCCCCAATTATTGCCCCAATTGCTATTGTACTGGGCTTAATTGCACTGTTGCTCGACCTAAAACATAAATTGTATTTTTGGCAGCTTTACACTACCATTCGCTTTGTTTCGCCGATGTCGTGGGGGGCATGGGTGCTTATGGGCATTACGCCCACTGCATTTATTTGGGTAGCCTCGTATTTAAAAGAAATAATGCCTAAAATTAATGCCGACAGCAAGTTGCTGAAATGGATGTTGGGTTTAATTTTCACTTTTAAAAATGAAGATGAGGCTGTAAATTGGGATTGGAAATATCAGTTTCTGCGCACCTACGAAGTGTATATTATCCGAAACCGAGTGTTGGTAGCTTGGGTAATGATTGTGTTGGCGGTTATTTTGGGCGTTTATACCGGTATTTTGTTATCGGCATTTAATGCGCGCCCGTTGTGGAATTCGGCAATATTAGGCCCATTGTTCTTAACCTCGGGTTTATCAACCGCCGCAGCATCTATTATGTGGATGGCAAAAAACGAATTCGAAAAAATGGTTTTTGGCAGAATTGATATTTTGCTTATTGTTATCGAATTATTCTTTATTATCCATTTGTTTATGGGCTTTTTGGCAGGTCCGCAAGTGCAGGTTGAAGCAGCGCATTACTTTTTGGGCGGCGAATTTACCGTTACTTTCTGGATTAATGTGGTAATTATTGGTTTAATTGTTCCGGGTATTTTAGAGGTAATGGAATTATTTCATATTAAAATTCCGGTTATTATTCCGGCATTGCTAATTTTGTATGGTGGTTTAATGTTCCGTTTTATTATGGTTGAAGCCGGACAAGTAACCCGTTTTCTTTATTAACTATTTAATTTGAAAAACTATGAATGGAAGTAAAAAATACATGAATCCGTACTTTGCCGGTTTTATTCTTGGGTTATTAATTTTGGCATCGTACTTTTTTACCGGCGATGGTTTGGGAGCAAGTGGTGCCTACAAACGTGCTGCCGCTAAATTGGAAGGTTTTGTTTCGCCTTCTTATGTAGAAAACCCGGAATCGTCGGCTTACAAATATTTTACCGACGGACAAGATCCATTAAAAAACCGATTGGTATTTATGGTGTTGGGTGCTATGGTTGGTGGTTTTATTTCGGGTTCTGTGGCCAACCGATTAAAAATACGGGTTGAACATTCGCCGAAAATAACTGCTAAAACTCGGCTTATTGCTGCCGTAATAGGCGGGGCTTTGTTTGGCATGGGCGCTTCGTTTGCTCGCGGATGTACCAGCGGTGCAGGGCTTAACGGTATGGCCACCTTGGCTACTTCGGGTTTTGTTGTAGTTATGGCTATTTTCGGAATGGGGTATGCGGCAGCCTACTTTTTCCGCAAGCTTTGGATTTAAATCTTAATTCAGAAAAATAAAAACATAAAATATGGGACCATTATTAACCATGTCGAATGAATGGAGCTATGTTGCCGCATTGGTAATTGGCATTCTCTTCGGCTTTATTTTGGAACAAGCCGGCTTTTCGTCGTCGCGCAAATTGGCAGGTGTTTTTTACGGCTACGATTTTGCCGTAATTCGCGTGTTTTTTTCGGCTGCCGGAACGGCTGCGGTCGGAATTTTGTATTTCGATTACTTAGGTTGGTTAGATGTTTCGCAAATATTTATCAATAGCCTATATTTAGGTTCAACCATAGTTGGTGGACTAATAATGGGTTTGGGTTTTGTGATTGGTGGTTTTTGCCCCGGAACCAGTATTGCAGCCGTAGCAATTGGCAAAGTAGATGCTTGGTTTTTTGTTGGCGGTACCTTTTTGGGCGTGTTGCTATTCGACCTTGGCTACCCTTTGTATAAAGGTTTGGTAAACGGATATAATTACGGCCCGGTAAAAATTCACGAAACTTTAGGCATGTCAGCTGAAATATTTATAAGCTTATTCGCCTTAATTGCGGTTATCGTTTTTGCGGTTACTGCGTTGGTTCAGAAAAAAGTTTCCGACCCTACAAAAACTTATTAATGCATAAAATTATGGAAAAGAAACCTCTTTTTAGAAAATCGTATATCTTTATGTCGGCAGTAATTGTCTGCTTACCCTTATTGCTTTTAGCATTGCCCGATAAGCATGCCGGAAACGAAGTCTTGCCGGTTAATTTATTGCAAGAATTAGGAGATAATACGCGTTTTTTAACCACCGACGATGTGGCCAAAATGCTTATAAACAACGTGCCTTATTTGCAACTTATTGATGTAAGAAGCGAAGATGAGTTTGCTAAATTTAGTCTGCCCGGCGCGATTAATATTCCGCTCGAAAAATTATTGGACAAACAAGATGAGGTTTTGGTGTATGAAGATGTGCTAAAAGCCGAAAATAAAACTACGGTATTTTATTCAACCGGAACGGTACATGCAAGTCAAGCATGGATATTGTGCAGGCGTATGGCTATTGATAATATTTATGTGCTTAAAGGCGGCTTAAACGAATGGGCTGAAACAATTTTGCAACCCAAAACACCGGGGCAAATGGCTACCTCTGCCGAAATGGCAAATTATAAATTCCGCTCGGCTGCAAGCCTATTTTTTACCGGTGCAAGCGCAATACCTGCCGAAACAAGCAATGCAACCGGTGGAACGGTTAAAGTAGCGCCAATGAAAAAGAAAAAAGGCGTGGGCGGAGGATGTTAATTTAAATGTTAATGGTTAGTTGTTAATTATTAATTCAACGTCGTTTAGCTGCAAGGCTTTCAGCCTTAACTAAACAGCAATGATTAAATAAGAGTGGTTTAACGATAAAAAATTTAGAAATGAATACTGAAAATAAAAAAAGAATCCCGGGAATTACGATTGTTTCGTTTGGGTTTGCCGTTATTCTTATATTGGGTTTAACTTTTATGGAACGTCCGGAATATACCTACAAACTTACCCAACAAGAAATGCTTACTCGGATAATTGAGCAAGAAGGAGTTGTAAAACCCGATGCATTAGCAAATTATCTTGCCGACAGCAGTGCCGAGGTTAAAATTATCGATTTACGTTCGGCGCACGATTTTAATGTAGGGCACATTCCGGGAGCAATTCATATTCCGGTTCATAAATTACTGAATGAGGAATTTAAAGCGCTTTTTGCTGAAAAAGATACAAAAAAAATATTGTATCACAGCACACAAGCCGACGCTTGCGGCCCTTGGATGGTGCTAAATATGACCGGTTATAAAAACGTACAAATTTTATTGGGCGGATATAATTACGCTAAGCCAAATGTTATTGATTCGCTTAAAGCAGCTACCGATACCATTGGTTATCGCGATGAATTTGCCCGATACGATTTTGCGTTAATTGGCAAAGCCTCCGATGTACCAACTACCCAATTGGCAAGCGATAACAAGCAAACGGCACCCGTTAAAATGGCACCCAAAAAGAAAAAAGGTGTGGGCGGAGGTTGCTAAATTTTATTATAAGGTTTAAAAAAATACTCGCAAGAATTGAACTTGCGGGTATTTTTTTTATTGATGGTTTTCTAATAAAACTTTTATTTTTTGAAAATTACGGGCAAGCATATTCAGCAAAAATATGCTTTGGTCTTTGTTGTAGTGCGAAATAATGTAGTTCGAAATTTTGAAATAGCATTCGGAGCAGGTAAACATTCCTTGAATAACTTTAAGTCGGTCTATTTGTTCCGGTTTAGGTTTAGGTCTGCGCAATACAAAGATTTTCAGTTTGCCAAGTACGGTAGTTTTACCATAAAGCTTAGTAAGCATAGCCGATTTTGCTCGGGCACTATTTTCGGTAATGTACATTAAATCGAGTATCGCCAAAATTTCGGTTTCTTTGTCTTTGTTATCGAATTCGGGCAATAGCGAATCAATTAATTTACTTTCTAACTTAACAATGGTTCTGAGCTTGGCGGTACCTTCGATAATGGAAGCTATAAAATCGGACCAAAATTTGGCTTGCACAATACTCGGTATTGCAAATGCATTACCCACGCCCGAAAAACTTGCCGAAAGAGGCCATGCCAATAAACTGCGGAAAAAATTGGCACGAATGGTTGCTTTATCGAAACCTCGAATGTAATTGTGGGTTGCCAAATAAGTGCCGTTGGCTATGTTGATAAAGAAAAACTTTGCGTATTCGTAGCTTGCACCTTCGTGCACCCACGGATAAATAGTTTCGAAATTATCTTTTACAAAACCTAATATTGGAACCGAAAAACCGGTCCAGAACAGCGAATTGGCTAAATTGGTTTGGTTAATATCCTTTGTGCTCCACCCGCCCGGCATAATACCTTGCGCCGAAATTAAATCGACAAAAATATTTCGAAATCCCGTAATGGCAAACCACAGCATGGCATATTCAACGCCCACTGTAAAGTACGCCGGCAAAAAACCGATAAGAATAAGTATTATATTCACTACCTGCGGGTTGGTATATTCCAAGGCTCGCAAAGGCGAAATAGGTTTAACCGGCAGTTCGTCGCCTAAAAAGTTGTTGCCCGAATCGTCAGTTTTTCCTAAGCTTAAAATGTTGAATGATTTAAGTTTTTTTGTCCTTTTTACCGGGTGGTCGCCTTCGGTAGCAATGGCTTCCGAAATTTCGGGTGCCAACGATAAGTGTCGTTTTTTGAACCAATTGCGCTGGTGTTTTGGGATGTTGTGTTCAAAAACAAAGCCCATACCCGGCACCAAGGTAGACCAACCGGTGGCATCGGAACCAATGGTTGAAATAAACGGTAATTTTCGCTGCGAAATTGCTTTTTGGGTAGCGTTAAGCCTTGTTTCTTCTGAATTTAATTGGTTGGCTTTATAAAAATTTACAAGCTCGTTATAATCGGCTTTGTTTATAAGTTGAATGAATTTGGTGAAAGTTACAAATTCGGTACCTTCATGCATTACGCTGTCGAACATATTAAAAATTTCGACGTGGGTAAAGTGTTCAACATTTTCCAACACGGTATCAATGGCAGCTTCTAAACCGTTTTCCAAAGGCGAAATAAATTTAATAATACCGTTGGTTTGTTGGGCAAGTTTCGAAATTTCGGGCAAACTGCTTACTTCAGACTCTGAAATCAGGTTTTCGGTGCGGTTAAAATATTGTAATCTAAGTCGTTCTGCCGACAACCCTGTATACGCTTTATACAAATCAACGTAACGTTTGGTGGCTTCGGTTCTTTCAATGGCTGTGTGCTCGCTCGAAAAATTGTCGAAATTCTTTTTCTGAGCCATGGCAAGCAAGAGCCTGTTTATTAGCACTTCCTTTAGTTTGGGAAACAATAATTCGCCCAAATGCCGGCGCGAATGAATGAGCAGTTTGTTTGGGTCGATTTGCGAAATAACCGAAAGCGGTTCTAAATAATATATGCTGCCGGCTTCGTAGCCTTTGTTAATTGCAGGCAAATGTTCTTTGTTGAAATATTCGACCAAATACAAAATGTTTTTGCGTCGTTTTTTTTCGTTTTGTTGAAGTTCGTTCATAAAAGCTTCAAAATCGTTCGATTTAAGCTTTAAAACTTTCTTTAGTTTTTTCTTTTTCCCCGAAAAATAAGGAAGAATATACATGAAATGAAAGCGCTTGCCTTGCAGTTCGGCACTAAATTCTAAGGCTATATTTACTTTAATACCAAGAATTCGTCCGGCTTCAACTACTTCGCGTATATAATAGCTTTTATCTAAATTATTGTATGCTACCGTAAGTTCCGAAACTCCTTTTATAAATGCGTCGATAATTAGTTGCACCGGCGATTTTCGTCCGTACGACGATTTGTCGTGAACATGAAAATCCCAACCAATGTTTAATTCACTCAGCGGTTTGCCGGTTTCGGGTACTTCAATTAAATCGAGTTTTTTCAAGTATTTTCGTACCGATCGCGGATGCCCGAAGGTAGAAATAGTGAAATCGCGCAATAATTCAAGCTGTACCCGCTTGTTGTTTCGGTTTCGCACCACTTCTTTCATTAAAGCCAATTGAACCCGCGCCGTGTTAAGCGGCATTTTTATCGATTTCGAATAAATAATATGTTCTGCCAGCAAACTTAATGCATGAATTCGTTCGTCGTACTTTGCCGATTCCAAGGTTTTTGTAATTCGCAAATAGGCTTCGGCAATGGTAGTTCGGCGTTTCCGGAATTCTTTCACAAATCCGCGCGGGTGCGAATCGGGGAAATTTTCGATAAATTCCGGTACGTCAATACTCATGTTAATGGCACGTCGCAATTTTTGCAAATCGGGCGAAAAACTGAGCTTTTCAACTAAATTATTATATATTCTGAAAATCATGTTTTTATTTAGTAACGGTAAAAAAAGCAAAAACGGTTTTTATTGTTAATAATATATCGAATAATCAGAATTAACAATTAATAATTAACCATTAATAATTATTAAAACACCCCATTAGGCGTTATTCCGAGCCACTGAAAATAGGTTTGCCCCATTAAAATTATCATTATCCACGCCACAACCAACATGGTAAAGCCAAATTTAAATGTGTCGGTTAGGCTATAATGGTCGGTTGTATAAAGCAGCATGGCGGGTTTGCTGTTAAATGGCAGCACATATACATGCTCGATAAGTAAAGCCACAGGCAACGCCAAACTTAAAACAGGCAAGCCGAAACGTTGCGCAATGCCAATGGCAATAGGCACAAAAATCATAGCTCGCATGGTTTTCGATTCAAAAAACAGGGCACTAAAAATCATGGCGCCGGTAAGCGAAATATACAATACCGAAAATGGGGTAGTTTGGTCGAAACCAAAATGGTCGAACACCGAATTTACCACTATGCCGGGTAAGTCGGTATGGTCGAGCCCGGCGCCCAGCGTGTAAGCACCTGCAGAAAAGAGCAATAAGTGCCACGGAATGTCTACTTCGTTCCATTCAACCACACCAATTTTAGGCATAAGTGCAATTACGGCGCCCAAAAAAGCAACTGCCGTTGGGCTAATTCCATGATACCGGTCGGTTACCCAAAGTAGTAGAATTGCTCCAAAAATAATTATCGAGCGTATTTCGGACCATTTAATTTTCCCTAATTTGTCCAATTCTTGCTTTAACCGTTCCATGCCGCCTTCAATGCTTGGTTTTTGTTCTTCCGGTTTTAACCTGAAAAAAACTTTAGTGCCTAAAAAACCACCAATTAAAATTAGAATTAATGCCATGGGCGCAGCAGCTTGCATCCAGTCCGAGAAAAAAACTTCGGAACCAACAGCACCGGCTATTATTGAGGCTGCCAATAAATTAGCACCCGAGCCGGTTACAAATGCACCTGCCGATATATTTATTTGAAACAGATTTTGCAATACTAAATTTCGACCAAAATTATTTTTATTTTTTCCGCCGGTTGCTCCGTAAACAGCAGCAACTACCATAAAAATAGGAAGCAGAATGGTTGCTTTTGCTGTAGTTGCCGAAATAAACAACGAAAGCACCACATTGATAACCAGAAAACTGAAGAAAATACTGGTGGCATTTTTACCGAATTTTACAATAAACCACAGCGCAAAACGCTTGGCTACGCCGGTACTAACCAACATACTTGCCAAAATAAACGATAAAATATTAAGCCACATAACTTTGTGTCCTAATTGCGCATAAGCCACATTTTCGGGCAAAACTTTGGTAAGCACCAACGTAATTATTAAAACCAACGAAGTTAGGTAGTTAGGAATAGCCTCGGTAAGCCATAAAATGAGCGAGGCGGCAAAAATGGCAAGCATAGCCCGGTTGGTTTGTGCAAAACCAATTACCCCAAGTTTGTCGAACGACTTCAACGCCTCTTTGCTTAAACTTTCGGGTTTTATGTGCATTAAAAAATCTAAATCGAACACAAAATAAATAAGAAAAAAGACCAAAATTGACAACGGTATGCCAATGAAATGCAAAGCTTTTTCAACTTTTGAATGCGAACGTTTGGGCAATTTCTCAATTCGGTAATTGTGCATGTCCAAAATATCGGTATGGGTAGCGCTCATTTAGTTTGTTTTTTTGAAGAAAAACGGCAGTTCAATCCGCTGCCGTTTTTCGATGATTCATTGTTTAATTTTCCAAAGAAAATAAAAAAGAATAAATTGATTTAAATTATCAAATTACCACTTTTTAAACGGGTTTTTCATTAGCATCGAGTTGTAGTATTTAACATCGCCGGTTACTTCCGCACCTAAAAAAACGGGTTTTTCAAATGCATCGGCTTCGTTGCTTAACTCAACTTCGGCTACTACCAAACCTTCGTTTTCGCCGTAGAACTCATCCACTTCAAATGTGTGTTTGCCGGCAGGAACCAAAAAGCGAGTTTTGTCAATTACGCCGGGTTCGCAAATTTTAAGCAGTTCTTGCACTTCTTCCAACGGTATTTCTTTTTCCCACTCGTAGCGCGATGCACCGGAAGCGCTGCCAATGCCTTTAATGGTTATAAAACCTTTGTCGCCTTTTACCCGAACCCGAACTGTACGTTCCGGAATCGACGATAAATAGCCTTGTATAATGCGAGTTTGTTTAACAGCCAATTGTTTAAACTCGCCATTTACCAAAAATTTGCGTTCTATTTCTTGTGCCATGGTTTTTCTTTTGTTGAAATTTGAATTGAATCGATTGTTGAGGATTAATTATGAAAACCTTTGTCAATCATTCCAATAACTCGTTTGATTGCTTGCAAATAGTTAATGTTTTCGGCGCCGGTAAGTGCTAAATCGGCAACAGTTTTTGTAATATCTTCCACCTCGGTCGATTCGGAATTGATTGAAATAAGTTTTGCGCCGTTAATTAGTACTTCGGCGTATTCGCAAATGGTGTTGTTTACCATGTATCCCAAGCGTTTTTTATACACTTTAACCGCTTGCAAATCGGGGTGTTGGTTTATCATTTCAATAAACTCTTCGTAGGTGTAAACCGATTTGTTTAACGCCGGCATTTCGACCATAAAAGCCGGAAATACTTCGTTTTTAAGCACTTCAACCGCAATAGGAAATTCGCCTTTCATCAGCGGGTTCCATTGTTCCATGCCGTTAACGGTTTGAACATAGGTTTTAATGTCCATTTTGCCGTCGCGAACTTTGGTATTGTTTACATCGTTCTTGCGCGACATAATATAAATTTCGTCCGATTCGCGTTCCCAAACCTTCTTAGGTACCGGCATCGATAAGCGAGTGAGTAAAAAATGAGCATGGTCGAAGTTTTGACCAAACGTACGAAATTCGTAGCGAGGTTTCGAAATCTCGCCTATTGTTAATTCTTCTTTTGACATGTTCGTGTTTTTTTAGGGTTTAATCGGCAATAATTTGTATTCGTTAAGTCGAATTAAACCAATTATTTGCTTAATTTTTGTAACATAGTTAACATTCGGGAATGCTTTTTCAATTCCAAACTCTTGAATTACCGCATTTACATTTTCAATTGCTTCCGATTCTATGTTGAGTGTTTTAATAAATGCCGAATTAATTAGGTTTTCCGCAAGTTCGCAATTGCAGTTTTTGTAGATAAACTCATATTTCTTTTTATACACTTCAACCATTTTAATATCGGGGTCGGTATTTACTATTTCTTCAATAAAATCTATAGTTTGATACATGTTTCGTTCAAGCGCAGGCGATTGCAACCCGATAGCCGGAAAAAATGCTTCTTCAATAAAATCTTTGCTCAGCGGAAACTGTTCCGAATAATTAACGTTCCATTTTTCTAATCCGGCACCTTTCGAAATAAGCTCTTTTATTATCAGTTTGCCGTTGCGAATAAGTATATTATAAGTTTCGTTGCATTCCGATAAAATGTAGTAATCGTAACTTTCAGTTGGGCTTATACTTGCAGCAAATTCGCGCATTATAAGTTCTGTTTTGCCAAACGATTGGGCAAAAGAGCGGTATTCGAAAAGTAGTTTACTTC
>JAIFNC010000273.1 GCA_020047935.1 Bacteroidota bacterium | reverse complement strand
CAAAGCCATTGTACGTATTGCCGGAGAAATTACCAATATATTTATCGCCGTTTTCGGTAAAATAAGTTCCCTGACCGCTAAAAACGCCGCCTGCGAAATTACCGATATATTTTGCACCGGTCTCGTACACATAAGTTCCATAACCGCCGTCGCAATTACCTGAAATACAACCGTAATTGCCTCCAGATTTGCCTACAAACTCTCCTTTACTCCACATTCCCGATTTGGCGGTACCATTTGCGGCATACAACGTACCTTGACCATCGTAAAGGTTTTCTTTCCATTCGCCGTCATATTTTTCGCCGGAACCTTTATAAGTATATACTCCTTTACCGTTTTTAACATTCATACGAAACTGGCCTTCATATTTATCGCCATTCTCATAGGTTAATATGGCATTGCCATGTATGTTATCTTCTTTCCATTCGCCTACACAAACAGCACCACTTTTGTAATAATTTGTACCTTTGCCTGCACGCATACCGCTTGACCACCAACCATCGTATTTTTCGCCGCTCGGAAACACGTATATACCATAACTGTTTTCGCAATCGCCCGAAATACAACCTTCGGTTTTAGCAGTGGTGCTGTTGCCTTTAAACTCATCGTTTTCCCACATGCCCGATTCAATTCTGCCGTCGGCATGTACTAAGGTACCGTATCCGTTGTACAATCCATCTTTCCACATACCTTCGTATTTTTGCCCCGAAGTCCATGTATACACACCGTATCCGTCGCGTTTGTGCAATTTATATCCGCCGGTATAGGTTTCGCCTCCGGCATATTTAATGGTACCTTGTCCGTTTTGTTGGTCGTTGAGCCATTCGCCGGTATATACATTTCCTTTAGCGTAATAATTGGTTCCTTGCCCGTTGCGGAGGTCGTTTTTCCACATACCTTCGTATTTTTCGCCCGATTCGAATTTATATACACCGTATCCGTTGGTACAATCGCCCGAAATACAGCCGGTTTCTGTTGAAGTGCTGTTATTGTTTACATTGTTATTATTATTTGACACGTTCCCGGTACCCACAAATTCGTCGTTTGCCCACTGTCCTTGTTGCACTGTGCCGTCCGATTTGGTTAAGGTACCGTAGCCGTGATACATGCCTTCTTTCCAGTTTCCAACATATTTAGCACCGGTAGGCCAAGTATAGGTTCCGTAACCTTCGCGTTTATGCGTTACATAATCGCCGTTGTACACTTGTCCGTTGCTAAATTTCATATTGCCTTTTCCGTGCTGATTGTCGTTCAGCCAACTTCCGGTATACACATTGCCGTTGGCATAATAGTTTGTTCCTTGTCCGTTTCGGGTACCGCCCGACCAATTTCCATCGTATTTTTCGCCGGAATCAAATACATATACACCGTAACCGTTTTCGCAATCGCCCGAAATGCAACCTTTGCCCGAAGTATTATTATTTGTGGTATTGTTTGAAACATTGCTTCCGGAACCAACAAAATTGTCGTTAGCCCACTGACCTTGCTGAATAGTACCATCCGATTTGGTTAAAGTTCCGTAACCGTGATACAACCCGGCTTTCCAATTGCCTACATATTTAGCACCGGTTGGCCAAGTATACGTTCCGTAACCTTCGCGTTTATGATTAACATAATCACCAATATAAATTTGACCGTTGTTAAACATCATAGTTCCTTTGCCATGCTGCGTATCTTTTAGCCAACCGCCGGTGTACATGTTTCCGGTTGCATAATAGTTTGTACCTTGTCCGTTGCGTAAATCGTTACTCCAGTTACCTTCGTAGCGTTCGCCCGATTCAAATACATACACGCCATAACCATCCGTGCAATTGCCGGATATACAGCCGGTGTTTAATGCCGTAACCGCTTCAACATATTTACCGTTATCCCAACGTCCAAAAATTACAGAACCGTCGTCGTAAGTAAAATGTGCAGTTCCATCTTGTTTGCCATTAACCCAATTTCCTTTATAAATTGAGCCTGTAGCCCACGTATAAATACCAAAGCCGTGCTGACTGCTTTGTTTCCAAAGACCGGCGTATTTATTCCCGGTCGATTTCCATTGGTAGGTTCCGAAACCTTCAAATGATCCTTCCTTCCAGAAGCCTTCATAACTGTCGCCTGCCCATTGAGTATCGGGAAGCCAAATATATTTGCCCCAACCGTCGGTACAGTTGCCGGACACACAGCCGGACGAAGCACTCTGCCCCAACAAATTTAAGCTAACTGACAGAAATGCGATTAAATAAATTAGTTTTTTCATGGTGTATTAGGTTTTAAGCTGTTTGATTACATATTTGTATTTATTTGAAAATGTATTGGTTTAGTATTCGAATAAAATTCTGTAAGCTATATAAATTTAATAATGCTAAGATAATGAAATTATTTTGTTCTACGATATTTTAAGCATAAAAAATGTATTCAATAATCGGTATTAAAACTTCAAAACTACAATAATATTGTAAATAACTGAAAATAAAAGACTATATTGTCTTATTTGAGTTTGCTTGTAAATAGCCATTTTTTTTCGGAGAAAACAATCGAGTAAAATGCTGATGTTACAAATTTGTGTTATTTTTTTTATGTAACTATTTACACCTTAAGAAGTTAAAATATAACTATAAAATAACTGTTTACAGCACATTATTTAGTTCAAAAACTACCAAGCAGTTGAATTTTAATAGCCATTTTCAGGGTTTTTAAAGCAAAAAATATAAATCGAAGCGCAGAGCTAAAACATATTCGCTTTAACAGTTTAATAACAATCCGATTTTAAATTTGCACCTTGTTTTCAAAAATAAAGCGCTATTTTAGCCACATTAAATAAATGCTTTTAAGGGTTGAATTAATAAATTTCATTTCAACAAAATTATTTTTTTAGAACTATGAGTAATATAAAAAATTGGAACACAGCCAATATACCCGATTTAAACGGGAAAATTGTTATTATAACCGGCGGAAACAGCGGTTTGGGGCTCGATTCGGCAAAAGCAATGACAGCAGCAGGAGCCAAGGTTATAATTGCGTGCCGAAGTGCGGCTAAAGGCTTGGAAGCTAAAAACGAAATTAAGAAACTTACGCCCAACGGTTTGGTGGAAGTAATGGAACTCGATTTAATGAATTTAGCCTCGGTTCGCAAATTTGCCAACGAGTTTAAAGCCAAATACCAACAGCTTAATGTATTGCTGAACAATGCCGGCATTATGATTCCGCCTTACCAACTTACCGCCGACGGTTTCGAGAGTCAAATTGGCACCAACCATTTGGGGCATTTTGCCCTTACCGGTTTGCTGCTCGATGTTTTGCAGAAAACCCCAAAAGCCCGTGTAGTAACGGTTAGCAGCATGGCGCATAAACAAGGTGTTATGAATTTCGACAATTTCTTGTACGAAGGAGGAAATGGCTACACACCTATTGCCGCATACGGCAGGTCGAAGTTATGTAACTTGCTGTTTAGTTACGAATTGCAACGCTATTTCGATGCAAAGAAACTGGATATAATTGCAATATCGGCACACCCCGGCGTTTCGAATACCAACTTATTCCGTTTTGTTGATGGCAAATGGTGGGCAAAAGCACTCCGACCGCTTATGATGCTGTTTGTACAAAGCAGCGAAATGGGCGCCTTGCCGCAATTGCGAGCCTCAACTTCGCCCGGTGTTTTGGGTGGCGAATATTATGGCCCGAAAGGTTTTGCTGAAATGACCGGATACCCGGTGGTTGTTAAATCGAATGCGGCATCGCATAACTTGGAACATGCCAAAAAACTTTGGGAAGTATCGGAAAAACTAACCGGAGTAAAATTCAGCTAAGTTTTTCGTCTGCTGAGGTTTGTTGAAGCGAATTATGTCGGTCAATTAAAACTTTTAACGCCGGAACACAGCGCCTGCAGCCTGTTCCGGCTGTTGTTTTTTGTTGAATATACACCAAATCGGGAAATAACTGTTGTTTGAGGGCAGCTAATATTTCCATTTCATCCACCATCTTACAATTACAAACAATTTCTTCCATGCTAATTTCTGTAATCTTTTATCTGAATTCTGTCATCTGATATCTGATTTCTGAACGCTGTAATCTATTCCTTCACGCCATCGTTCCAAATACCTTCTTGCGTTTTGCCCGACTTAAAGGTGTATTTTCCTGCTCCGTGCATTTTTCCATCCTTCCACTCGCCTTCATAGGTATCGCCAATGTATAAAATAATAGTTCCTATGCCGTTTGGCTTACCTATGTTAAAATTTCCGGTGTAAAAGCCAATACCCTTATATTCCAACGAACCTTTACCTTCAGGAATACCATTAATTAACTCGCCTTCGTACACATTGCCGGTTTTTGCATAAGTTATTTTGCCTTTTCCGGTACGTAAGTTATTGGTAAACTGCCCTTCATACAAAAAAGCGGAGGTTGTAAATTTCGCAATTTCACCGGTATTGGTATGCATTTGATTATTAATAAAAAAACCTTCGTAAGTAGCCACTATAACGCCATTTTTTTTGAATTTAAAAATGCCTTTTCCTTGTTTTTTTCCTTCAACCCAAGCTCCGGAATATTCCGAACTGTCGGAAAAATAGACCATTGAACCTTCACCATGCGGAACTCCTTCCTTAAAACTACCGGTATATTTGTTGTTGTTTTCGAATAAGTACGTACCGGTGCCATTTTTACAGTCGCCTTCTAAACAGGTTTGCGAAAACGCAGCATTTGTCAATCCTGAAAATAAAATTACAATAATACCCCATTTTTTATGCATAATTCTAATGTTAAAAATAGTATTATCTTCTTTTGAAAAACTGCAAGAAGTAGCCGGTAATTTGCAGTGCGATTAGCTGAAAATTGCCGAGTTGTCGTTTCGATTTATCCAACTTAAAATACAAGGGCAAGCTTCCGCGCGAAAATTTAAGCAACGCTAAAGGCGGACTTAGCAACTCGTTTCCTCCCAAAAATATTCCCGGTTTATTCAATAAAAAACGTTTTAACGGAAGCCTCGAATCGAGAACACTTTCAGGCAATTCGGTTATTAAATTACGCATTAAGTTTACCCGAACGGTAGAAGCTACTCCGTTCAAAAACTCGGGGTAAAGGTTTATTTTATTCGATTCCAGCGAAACAATTTTCAAATAAGGAAACTCGGTAATTAACGCCGGCACATCGGTAAAATTATTATTAACCAATAAAATGCTTTCAAGTCTTTCGCAATCAAACATCGATTCGGGCAAATTGCTTAGTTTATTAAAACCCAAATTCAGCGTTCGAAGCATGGTCATATTGCCTATATTTTGAGGCAGTTGCTCAATTTCGCAATGCAACGCAGTAAACGATTCGCAATGCTGAAATTCGCAAAAAAATTCGTTCAGTACCGGCATATATAAGTTATACAACACTATTTTGGTAACTTCTTTCTCGGCATTGAGCTTATAGTATGCATACTTACCTTTTATCTGATAAAACAACCGTTCTTGTTTTCCGGTTTCGAAAGTTACGCCTAAAATAGCATCCAATTTTTGTATAATTTCCAACGCGGTCATGGTAAAATGTTTTCTGCAAAAATAAAAAAAATAAGTGCACTAACTGCAAAAACCTTTGGCATGCCGCAAAATCTTAATAGTTTTTAACACGAAAAATCAATATCAAGCTAATTTACGGTCAAAAACAACCCTTTTTATAAAGAAATATTGAAATTACGTATACTAACATGATTAATCGTTTTTCTTTCTAATTTATTTTAGTATCTTGCGCCCAAATATTAAGAATTAGAATTTCAATCTTACTTTTTTTATGGATAATTTAATTTTCAATGCAGAAAATAAAGCAGGAACTAAAAATACGATTCAAAGTATTAAAAAGTACCTGCTTAAGAAGCAAGTTTTAGAATTTTTTTATAAAGAAGGAAATAAAACGATAGCCGAACTTTCGGACTTAACCAATAACAGTGTGCCCACGCTAACAAACGTAATGGCAGATTTGGGAAAAGAAGGCATTGTAAAAAATTTTGGTATTGGCGAATCGAAAGGTGGCAGACGTCCGGCATTTTATGGCATAAACCCCAATTTTGGCTACATGGTTGCCATTCGTTTAAGCCGAAAAAACACCCGAATTGGTGTTTTCAATTTACAAAATCAGCCGCTTTGCGAAATTATCGAAATTTCGGAAGGTATTCATACTTCCGACAACGTATTGCCAATGATTAAGCAACATACCGACGAATTATTGACCAAACTAAACTTGCCTTACGATAAAATTATTGGTTTCGGAATAACCATTCCGGGGCTAATTGATATACGAAAAGGCATTAGTTACAGCTATGCGCAATTTGCAAACAAGCCGCTAAACGAACTTTTTACACAATTGTTCAATCGTCCGGCATATATTGAACACGACACAAAAGCCATGGCATTGGGCGAATTATGGTTTGGTTTGGCGAAAGAAAAATCGAATGTGTTGCTTGTAAATGTTGGTTCAGGCATTGGATTGGGGCAAATTTTAAACGGAAATTTATACCGCGGCCATTCCGGTTTTTCCGGCGAATTTGGTCATATTCAAATGAACCCCGACGGCGAATTGTGCTACTGCGGAAAAATTGGCTGCTTGGAAACTATTTCGTCGGGAACGGCACTTATTAAAAAAGCCCAGCAACTGATAAGCGAAGGTAAAAACTCGCTTATTTCGACCGCCAAGGAAGCCGATTTGCAGGAAATAAAGCTTAAATCAATTATAAGAGCTGCCAAGGCCGGCGACCAATTTGCCATTGAGCTGCTCGAGGAGGCCGGCGAATATCTGGCTAAAGGTTTCAGTATTTTAATTCATCTGTTTAACCCCGAAGCTATAATTATTGGCGGCGAAATGGCCGATGCCGACAACCTGATAACCGACCCAATACGCCAAAAGCTCAATAAATACACCATGCAGCGTTTGAAACAAGATACCGAAATTTTACTTTCGGAACTTAAAGAACGCGCCGGTTTGGTAGGCATGGTTCCGGTTATTATGGCAAACTATTTAAACCAATCGTTCGATAATTAATAAGTACACTATAATTTATGTATAGTTGAAAATTAATCAGCTGTGCATTTCGTTGCATTGTATTTTCTTTTCAATTCGCATTTGCCAATACAACAATTACATTACTGCAAATAAAACCCCGAGTTTGAAAACCCGGGGCTATTAAAATCTAAAACTTCATTGTTTTTAAACCTAATAATGTGCTGTAAATAGCAGTTATTTGGTTTTTTTTAACTTCGTAAAGTAGACCTGTTTTTTTTACTGCGAGCCTATTTGTCCGTTTAGTATTCAGCATTATTCTTTCAATTTATATACCCCAATGTAAGGCAAGTTGTCGCCACCCATGTACAAATGTCCGTTTTGTTCTTTTACCGAGCCGGCTTCGGGCATAGCCATTCCGGTTGGGTCGAAGAAGGTTTTTACTACCTGACCTTTTTCCGAAATATGCATTACCATTCCAAACTTGTCTTCTTTGGGTTGCAACCAAGCGGGCAGACTATACACAAATTTCTTCATTCCGGGGCTTGGGTGTATTTCGTCGAGGGCATCATTTCGTTTTGTAGTAAAACCAAGCCAATAGCTTCCATCTTCGCGAACCGAAATGCCATTCGGAAAACCATGCAAATTGTCGATAAACACTTCTGTTTTACCTGCATTTTCGCCAACGAGCCAGTATTTTAGCACCCGGTATTTGGTGGTTTCAACCATTAGCAAATAAGTTTCGTCTTTCGCTACCACTACACCATTTCCAAAATATGTACCTTCAATCAGCGTTTTCAATTCGCCACTTGTTGCATTAAATTGGTACAACGCCCCTTTGGGTTTCATTTCCAAAATAAGTTTTCTGCCGTATTTTATGGTGTACGGGCTTTCGGATGAGGTATTGGTGAAATATAGGTTTTGTTTGCTGTCAATATCCAAGCCGTTCGGAATTAAAAAGCGATTTCCGTTTTGGTCTTTATTGGCTAAAACCGTAACTTCTTTTTGTGGGCTTATACTAATCAGTCCTTGTTTATGGCTCAAGGCAAGTAAGTTATTTTGCGAGTCGAAATGCAAACCTGCTACCCACGAACCGGCATCGTAAAAAATTTCGATGACGCCTTCGGTGTTTATTTTCAGTATTTTTCCGTCCGAAAAATCGTTCGCAGCTTTATGAACACCACAATACAAATTGCCAATACTGTCAAAAACAATATCTTCGGCACCAACCCAACCACCCAAATTTATTTTTCTAATTGTGCTTAATTCGTTGTTAAGTTGAGCTGCGCCTTCAAATGCAGGTTTAATTTCAGGTTGCCAAGCCAACGGCTCAATGCTGCACGACTGAATAAATAACGCACTAAGTGCAATGCCTATACTTGTAAAAATTGTTTTAATACGATTCATTTTCTTTGTTTTGATTGTTGGCAAAGGTACAGACCGTATTTTTCAATTCTCTTAACCTATGTTAAGAAATTCAGTTAGGATTTTTCGGCACGAATACGCGATAATTGGATTGGGGTTATACCTAAAAATGAAGCAATATGGTATTGCGAAATTTGTTGCTCGAGGGTTGGATATTGTTGTTGAAAAATTTTGTAATAGTCTTTTGCCTCCAGAATCAGCAAATTAACTTCGCGCAATTCCTTTTCAACAAAATAATATTCGGCCATCATTCTGCCTAATCGTTCAAGGTCGGGGCAAGTGTTATAAAGTTGCCTGATATTGGCGTAATCGGTTTCCCAAATAGTACAATTGCTTAACGCTTGCTGTGCTAATTTGTTAGGCATTCCGGTTATAAGCGACGAATAAGCCCCAATAAACGCCGGTGCCACAAAAAAGTTTTTATTAAATTCTTTTCCTTCTTTATTCGAAAAAAAAGAACGTACAATTCCTTCTTCCATAAAAGCAATTTTGGTGGCTACTTTATCAACGGTGCAAAAATAGTCGTGTTTCTTTAATTTCTTTTCAACAAAAATAGTGCGCAATAAAGCCCAAGTTTGGTCCGAAATGGGCGTTATTCGGTTCAAATATGTATAAAGTTCTTCCATTGGTATTGCTTTTTTAGTTTTCAGAAATTGGCGTACATCAAAACCGCTAATGGTAGGAATGCTACCTTCAAAGTTAATTAAATTTGGTTATATTTGAATGCAGTAGGGTTTTAGAAATAAAAAAAGGGCGCTCATATTTCGGAGTGCCCTTTTAATCAAAGGATTTTAATCAAACAGCTCATTTAACCAATGCTTTTTTTTATGATGCTTATAATACTCTTCTTGCTGATGGTTGCCGTAATTTGGTTGCTTGGTTTCATAATTTGGTTGCTTGGTTTCATAATTGGCTTGCGGCTCGGTTGCCGAACGCTCAATTATTTTATCAAGTTCGCCTCTGTCTAACCAAATACCTCGGCATTGTGGGCAATAATCAATCTCAATTCCTTGTCGCTCCGACATTACAAGCGACACATTGCAACTTGGACAATTCATAATTTTTAAGTTTTAGTGGGTTAATACGTTTTCTTTTTTCGGAAAAATAACCGAAACTAATACCGAAATAACTAAGATGCCGGTAATTACCAATAGGGAATAGGCAATTGGTATTTTATACAAATCGACAATGGTCATTTTTATACCTACAAAAACCAAAATGGCCGATAAACCGTATTTTAAATAGTAGAAATACTTAGTTATTCCTGCCAAGGCAAAATACAAGGCACGTAAGCCTAAAATTGCAAATACGTTCGATGTAAATATAATAAATGTATCGTTCGAAATTGCCAGAATTGCCGGTATAGAATCGACCGCAAAAATTAAATCGGTAAATTCGACCATTAGCAATACAATAAACAGAGGCGTTGCAAAGGTTCGCGAATTAATTTTTACAAAGAATTTATCGCCGTGCATGGTTTCGGTAACCGGAAATATTTTTTTGAATAACTTAACCAACGGATTTTTATCGGGATCAATTTTTTCGTCGTTGTGAAAAAGCATTTTTATACCCGTAAATATTAAGAAGGCACCAAAAATATAAATTATCCAATGGAATTTGCTTATTAAGGCAACTCCGGCAAAAATGAATATTGCACGCATTACCAAAGCACCCAAAATGCCCCAAAACAGCACTTTATGCTGGTATTTCGGTTCTACATTAAAATACGTAAAAAGCATAATAAAAACAAACAAGTTATCGATGCTCAACGATTTTTCGATTACATAACCGGTTAGAAATTCAATGGCTTTTTCGTAGCCCATAAACAAATAAATGCCGTAATTAAACACTAAGGCAAGCGAAATCCATACGGCACTCCATATAAGTGCTTCTTTAATTTTAACCTCGTGCGATTTTCGATGAAAAACGCCTAAATCCAGCGCCAACATTGCTATTACAAAAGCAATGAAAAGTATCCACGTTAAACTACTAATTTCCATAATTAAATAAGGTATTTGATTAAAACAAATCCGCCAATAAAAACAACGGTAAAGGCAACAGCCAGCAAGTTAAAGTATTTTTCGATAAATAACTTAATGGTGGGCCCGAATTTCCACAAAAGCCATGCAACCAGAAAAAAGCGTGCGCCTCGGCTTATAACCGATGCAATAGTAAACATGGCAAAATTGAGGTCGAAAACCCCGGAAGTTATCGTAAATACTTTATAAGGAATTGGGGTAAAACCGGCGGTAAAAATTACCCAAAAATCCCACTCGTCGAACAAAGTTTTTATGCTATAATACAACTCGGTAGTAAAACCGGGTATGTGATTGAAAAAAAAGTTGGCAAATGCCGTAAATTCGCCGGTGCCGGTAAGCCAAGCAAAATAGCCTATACCATAACCGACAAACGCACCCATAACCGAACCTACAGTGCAAATAAGTGCATACTTGAAAGCTTTTGCTGTTGCGCCAATGGCCAATGCAATGAGCAAAATATCGGGCGGAATAGGAAAAAATACCGACTCGATAAACGCAAGTACAAACAAAGCCACGGCTCCGTATTTGGTTTGCGCCCAACTTAACACCCAATTATATAAGTTTTTAAGAATTACCATACTGTTAAAAAATTTGAAATAGTACAAACGCATAAATTGCAAACCGCACGTAGCGGAACAGCGCCCACAATAAATAGTGCGAAAATTTGTATTTTATTAAACCGCAAGCCATACTTACTACCGAATGCGGTATGGGCAACATAGCGCCAATAAAAACAAACAAACCGCCCCATTTGCGCTGCCTATAAAATAAGCAATTATGCCACCCACATACGACATGGTAGCCAAAATAAACAAAAATAACCATTGCGTTTCGGATTTTGAAGCCCAAGCAATAAATATTTCGGGCGGCACTAAACCCAGCACTGTTTCGGACAAGAGAAAAAATGAAAAAATAATTTGCGCAGGGTAGCTCGCTACCAGATTATTAAGCAGGGCATTAAAATCGAAAAAAAAGTATTCCAATGCCAATAAAATAGCTACAAAGCCTAAAATTACCATTAAGGCTTTATAGGCTGTATCTTTCAAAAAAGAATAAAACCGAGTTATTTTATAATATCGGTTCAGTATACTTAATTTTTTAAGTGAAATTTGATAAGCTGTTTGCATATTATTTTGCTCCCTCCCAAAGCGATGTTACAAATGCTAAAACCTCATCAACTACTCCCGAAATACCGTTTTCGTAGATGTAACTTACGATTCCGGACAATAAGGGCAACAAGATTAAAACCAGACCTATAACAATCGAAACTACAATTATAAGCACAGCAATAATAAGTATACGCAGTTTTTTGTTGGTTTTTAAGCTTTGCAGAAATTGGAGCACGTTAAACCTTCCGTATGCTGAATCGTGCGACCTGTACCTGTCGCTATCGCCATCATAATAATGCTGCATCGGTCGTTTATTGCGATGACGGCTTTTATTTTCAAAAAAATCTTCTATATCCATGGTTAATTGACTATTAATTAATAGTAATAATGCGTAGGTATTGTAAAAACAATACCTACAAGCTCTGAAAAGCAAATTATTGAATATTAATTAAGCTTTGGCGGTTGCCAAACAGTAAACGAAGGTCGGTTAAAAAGTGATAATGTACCAATTGCAATGAATTGGCTTTTACAGCTTACGAAAGTTAGAAAAGTTTTTTCATTCGACACCACTTCTTCATCGTGTGTGTCGGAATCGACACCAACACAATTTGAAACCGGCGCATTTTCAGCATACACCTCGCAGGAACCGGTGTCCGACTGAAAGAAAAACCCATAGCCAAGCAATATGCCCAACAGGAACACAACGCTTAACACTATATTTTTTCCGGCAACTTTCATAATGCAAACATAACGTAAAAAAAGCTAATATTTTTAGTAATTGACAAATTATTGAGAAGATTTAACACTTTTAACACTTTTGGGAAATTAACCCAATTGACCAATGGACTGAATTGATTGAACTGCGAAGCCATAACCGTAGGAAATTAATACAATTGAATTTCAAATTGGTTTTTCAACAAAAAAAGCGAGCTGAAAAATTAGCTCGCTTTGGAAATATATAAGTTTGATGGTGGGATACAGAAAACTGCATCCGAAGACAAAGGTAAGGTTATTTTGCATTCCGACATAATAAATTTAAAAATAGGTTTCTTCTAAATTTAATTTTATAACTTTAACGCAAACTTTTTTTTAACTGAAAAACATTTTATTATACCTTATGCCTGTAGACTTTCAAATTTATGCCCGGTCGCAAACCGAAAAAGGAAAAGCTAAATGCGGCGATTCGTTTGCCTATGTTGCTATGAACAATTATGTAGTTGCTGCTGTGTCCGATGGTGTGGGAACGCGACCATGCGATTGGCTGGCATCTAAGACCTTATGCGCGAAATTTATTGAATTGGTTTGCCTAAAGCTCGAAACTAATTACGAACCATCCGATTTGGTTAAAATTTGCCTTGAAGTCGACCGATTGGTAAGCAATCCGGCACCCGAATGCAAAGGTATGATGGCTGTGCTTTCGGCTGTAGTTTGGAACACAAAAAACAACCATGTCGATTTTATAAATGTGGGCGATTCACGCATTTATAAACTTACTAAAAACAATCAACCGATACAAATAAGTTCCGATGAGGTAAAGGCGGTAAATATACGTAAGCCTAACGGAAAACTGGAACTTACCAATGGTTCAACCGTAGTTAGAACCGGATTAACAAATGCTTTTGGGCTTAATAATGTAAACATTAAAGTGCAAACTTACGAGTTTTTGCCGGGTGAAACGCTGTTTTTAGCTTCCGATGGTTTTTACGAATGTCATTCGACCTTTGATGACGATTTACGTAATATAGCACATTCGTTAAGCTTGAATGAAACCACCGCCAAAGTGTTCAAATTTTATGAAAATTATCAGACTGACGATGCTACTTTGCTGATATTGAGAAACCACCAATTAGGCATTACGCTGCCTGAAATTTACAATATTCAGTACACCGATATAAAAGACCATTGCGCCAAATTTCAATGTACCGAACTGATGTATGAAAAACTTAAGCACACCATGCTGAAAAAAAACAGAACCGAAGCTTTGGCAACACTTGCAATTATGGAAACGGCCTATTTAATCCCATCCAAAGCCATGCTCGATGCGCTGATTGAAACCATGAAAACCGAAAACTTTACCGATGGCGCTGTTTTTGCCGGAATTGTGCGGCTTATTCGTGAAGCAATGAAATAAACACCAAGAATTATAAATCATACGTAATTGAAAATCAACTTTCTAATTTATTTTGCGAAGTTAAGAATTAGATGCAATTTTCACATTTTTGTCAAATTTAATGCTTTTACAACTGCAAAGAAGCTGAATATAAATACCCCTGAGTTCTCGAACCCGGACCTATTAAAATTTAACATATTCGAGGTTTTCGATGTAAAAGTTGAAACCGCAAAAAGAAATAGAAGCGGTTCAAAAAAGAACCATTATGTTGAAAAAAAATCAATGGTTTTCTATATTAGTTCGAAAAAAAAACCTTAATTTGTGCCTAAAATTCAAGCAATAAATGCCGATTTTCGGCACAAAAATTTTAATAACAGTACCTATGAGAAAAGTTGTTGTCGGTGCCGATATCGGCGGAACAAATACCCCTTTCAGCTTAATTGACCGCGATGGTAATTCGCTGATTGATACCTTTAACATTTCGACTCGCGACCATAAATTTGCCGAAACTTTTGTGGACGAAATGGCGATAAAAATAAAAGAAGCCCTTAAATTGGTGGGCGACGCCGAATTGGTTGGTATTGGCATAGGTGCGCCTAACGGCAATTACTACAACGGAACCATTGAGTTTGCGCCCAATTTGCAATGGAAAGGCGTTATTCCGTTGGTAGATTTATTTAAATCACATTTCGATATACCGGTGGTTTTAACCAACGATGCCAATGCAGCCGCTATTGGCGAAATGATTTTTGGCGGGGCAAAGGAATTGCGCGATTTTATTGTAATTACCCTGGGTACCGGTTTGGGTAGCGGAATTGTTGCCAATGGCGAACTTATTTACGGTTTCGATGGTTTTGCCGGCGAATTGGGTCACGTTATTGTGAGCCCCGGCGGAAGAATGTGCGGTTGCGGACGACGCGGTTGCTTGGAAACTTATGTTTCGGCTACCGGCATTAAACGCACCGTGTACAAACTGCTTGCCGACTTGCTCGACGACAGCCAATTACGCAACGTTTCGTTTAACGAACTGTCGGCAGAAATGATTTCGATTGCTGCTTCGGGTGGCGATACCATTGCCCTAAAAGCATTTGAATATACCGGCGAAGTATTAGGAAAAGCCTTGGCCGATTTTGCAGCTTTCAGCACCCCGAAAACAATTTTCTTGTTTGGCGGTTTGGCAAAAGCCGGCGACTTTATTTTTGAGCCTACCAAAAAGCATTTCGAAGAAAACTTA
>JAIFNC010000115.1 GCA_020047935.1 Bacteroidota bacterium | reverse complement strand
CAATTTCCGGTTGATAAATCGTAAATAGCTTATTTATCAACATATAAGTGTTGAAAGCCTTGTTTTTATGTTATAAAACATGTTTTTTGCATACCTTAAACAAAACTTATACACCAAAGCACTTTCTTATATACTTATAAAATAATAGCATTTTCAAATCGCATGAAATACACAAACATCTACCATTCACAAACAATAAGTTCACATTTGAAACATGCAGGCATTTCACAAATGTAACCTATGCGCTATTCGCGAGTTTTAATTCTCCGAATCCTTTTTTGAGCATAATCGTAAAATTCATGAAAATTATGGTAAAAATACTCTTTTTAATACATATTACCGATAATTTCTTCCATTTAAATAATTTAACCTCCGGAGAATTGCATGGATTGTTGCGTTGTTCACTTTGGTACGGTATATTATATTCTAAAGCAGTTTACAACAAACCGGAGAAATGCTTTTTGCAATGAAAATGGGCAAACTAAGACTGGGTGTCAATTATACACCGTATTTCAGTAATAATTGCCGGTGTTAAACAGTTTTTGAATTAAAATAACACTTGTTAATTGGTAGTTAGCGTGTAATTATTACCAGTTCAACCCTTCTATTCTTAGCTTTTCCGACTTCGGTTTGGTTCGAAGCGAGCGGCAACGTTGCACCTTTTCCTTCAGTTTCAATACGTTCGGGCGTAATTTTCAACGCTATAAATTTTTGCTTTACTGCCTCTGCTCGCTGCAACGATAAGCTAAGGTTATAGGAATCGGAACCGGAATTGTCGGTATGCCCAATCAGTTTAACTTTAACCGAGGCATTTTTAAGTAAATATTCAGCTACTTGAGCAATATTATTTGCCGCATTCAAACTTAAAACTGCATCATCAATTCCAAAACTTATATTCTTTAGTTCAAGCGGAACTCCGGGTTCAATAACCTCCAATATCGACATAAAATTTTCGGGTTGCGGCATTGAAAAACTGTTCGAAACTTTACAGCCCAATGCATCGGTTATAACCACCGAATAGTCGCCGGCTTGCAAATTATGCAATGCTCGCGAGCTTGAGCCTGTATTCCATAAATAGGTATATGGCGTTTTTCCACCTGAAACTTTGGCAGCCAAATAGCCGTCGGTCAAATTATTACCCGACACTTCATGCGCTTCAAAATCGACAATCAATTGTTTATAGGCTGAACAAGAACAATAATTGCAATTCGCTAACTGGTTTACCACCATAGAATCGACGTACAAATAGGCATAGTTTTTATTTTTATCGGCCGGTAATTTCGAATTATCAAACGGCACTACTTCAGTTTTGGCATCGTTCAAAAAGTTACCCAACGTTATATACTGTTCATTTCCGGCGGCTTTAAATGTTACACACGCTTCAATCCAATCTTTGCGATCGTTGGTTAGATTTATAGAAAAAGTTAGCTGCGATTCAACCGGCAAAACCTCGTCGGTTAACTGTTTCAACTCGGTGGCCCCAAAATAAGCGCCTACTTTTTTCACTCCAAAACCTGAATATTGTGAAAAACTGTAAAAAAAACTCATACAGTATATCGAATCTTTTAGCAAAGGTTCAATTAGTTTAGTTTGAACATATTCGCGATAATTTGGTTTTAAACTCTTAAGCACCATGCCAATATATGCATTGCCACTATGTGGTAGCATGGTTCCGGCAAAATTATCAGGTACGGCAGCATTTCCGGTTCCGCAGGTATTAAAATAATCGGCGGTACCTTTGTTCGGAAAATTCCAATTCGGTAAAAATTCCATCGATACATTCCACTGCGTAAAATCATCGGGACATTTGGCATGTTGTTCGAAATTACCGTTTCGAACCAAATTTTGAGCAAGCGCTGTTTGCGAAATTATTACTGCTAAAATTAACAAGTTTACAGTTTTCATTTTCTGAAAGATAATTTAGAATGTAATTTACAAATAAAATGCCTCGAAAATTCGCAGTGCATTTTTATTGACCGAATAGCCGTTTTTTTTTATTAATTTTGAAGCTAAATTTAATTTTTTGTTTCATGTACAACAACGTTCCTCTGGCAGAACGACTGCGCCCAAAAAATTTAGACGAGTATATAGGTCAAAGTCATTTGGTTGGTAAAACCGGTGTTTTGCGCAAAATGCTAACTACAGGCATTATACCCTCCATTATTTTTTGGGGGCCGCCCGGTGTTGGTAAAACAACCTTGGCTAAAATTGTAGCAAATATGCTAAACCGACCGTTCTATGAATTAAGTGCCATAAACAGCGGTGTAAAGGATGTACGCGAAACTATTGACAAGGCAAAGAAACAAAAGTTTTTCAATACACCAAACCCCATTCTGTTCATCGACGAAATTCATCGTTTTAGTAAATCGCAACAAGACTCGCTGTTGGGTGCTGTTGAACAAGGAATTATAACATTGATAGGAGCAACTACCGAAAATCCGTCGTTCGAAGTTATCAGTCCGTTGCTTTCGAGGGCGCAGGTTTATGTACTTAAGCCGTTAAATGAAGACGAACTTAAAGCGCTAATTATAAATGCATTTGAAAAAGATTCAATTTTAAAAGAAAAGAAATTCGAAATAAAAGAATACAATGCACTTTTCAGGTTTTCGGGTGGCGATGCACGCAAAATGTACAATATTTTGGAGCTGCTTTCGGGTGCCGATTTAAATAATGAAACTGAAATAACCGATGCATTGGTTACCGAACTTATTCAACAAAACTTTCCGAAGTACGACAAAGACGGCGAACAACACTACGATTTAGTGTCGGCACTTATAAAATCGATACGCGGCAGCGACCCAAACGGAGCGGTTTACTGGCTGGCACGAATGATTGAAGGCGGCGAAGATGTTAAATTTATTGCACGCCGTTTGTTAATTTCGGCAGCCGAAGATATTGGCTTGGCAAACCCGAATGCCTTACTTATGGCAAACACATGTTTTTCGGCAGTTAGCATAATTGGTTTGCCCGAAGCGCGCATAATTTTGTCGGAGGCGGCTATTTATTTGGCAACTTCGCCTAAAAGTAATTCGGCATATATGGCTATAAAAAAAGCGCAGCGTATAGTGCAAGAAACCGGCGACTTACCGGTTCCGCTGCATTTGCGCAATGCTCCTACTCAACTGATGAAAAATTTGAATTACGGCAAAGATTACCTTGCCGAAGCTTTAATTTACGAACCGGGTAAAAATGCCGCCGAAATAAAAACACGTCAATTTCTGGCTGAACGCTGGAAAAATAAATACAAGTATTAATTTTCGGTAATTAAAAAGCTTGCTCTACCAATTTGGTGTCCGTCCATATATAAATCGAGTCGGTATTTACCTTGTACAATAACTTCTTCGTTTATGGTATAGCTCAAACACACTTTTTCATTTTTTCGTATTTAGAAATAATAAAACCGTTGGGGTCGGTTATTAAATAGTAAATCGGATAGTTTTGCTTTTTTATGAAATCGTTTTTGCTAAGAGTAAAGCAAGTGCTTAATTTATAGACATTTTGGTTGTTTAGTTTCTGGTTTTCAACTTCCGCTGTAATATCGAATGCATGCAAAGGTTTAACCGAACCGCTAAAATTCAAGCCCGAAAATTCAACCAATCGCCAATTACAAACCGAGTCGGTCGGATTTTTCATAAGTACTTTTTTGTAAAGTGGTGCAGCCTTGTCCAAATTTCCTTGGTCGTAAAGCTCTTCAGCCTTTGTAAAATCGGTATAACATTTACTTATAAGTTGTTTCCAAACTAAAATTTCATTGGCATCCGAAGTTTTGCATGCACCGGCTGCATTGGTCATTAATTCAAAGGCTTTTCTATAATTACCTTCTTTAAATTTCACAATTGCAAATTTTTTATACTCGTTATACGACTGACTAAATGCATTTTCGGAACAAAATAAAATAAGTACAATTATAAGATTAGTTATGGAAAAGTATTTTTGCATTGTGCAATAAATTAATTAATATTTTGGTACTAAAGTAGCAAAAAAAAGCAATGTTAATTTCAAAAATAGAAATTAACATTGCTTTTTTCATAATTAAACAAAATCTAATCGTACCGTGTGCGGTCTTTCTTATATTCAACACCTTGAAATAAAGCCGATTTTATATTAATTCGGAAACTATAACTTTTAAGCGTACCGAACGGAATTACACTCATTGAAGCTTCCCAGCAATGCAAATCGCGATAGAAACTTAATTGCGGGGATTGGAAGGTATTGGTTTTTATATCGTAAGCCAATTGATAATTGATTCGCCAGTTTTTCGTTGGAGCAAAATTTCCGCCAAATCGTAAATCTTGCCTTATGGTTGGCGTAAATTGTTTGCATAGTCGTCGTATATTCCCCAACTTGGCCTAACTTCGGGTTGCACTTTTTCGCCGGCTTTACCCGAGGTTTTAGCAGTAGCTTTGCCTTTACTCGTTAAGTTGATGCCGGTTGAAAGGTAAAAATTCTTCATTCGAAGTAATTTTTGCTGCGAGTTAATTAACATTCGGTTAATTTCACGTCCACTTTCGTTTACATCGTATGGTGTTAATGTACCACCAAAATTAATACCCATATTTTCGAAAAGTGTAGTACGACCGCTAATACTAACCGGTGCCAGACGTAACTTTCAACCGTATCTTTTCGGTTCAATACTTTCATTTCTAAATTATTACCAATACTAAAACTCAGCGAACCATTTTTGCCGTTTGGCGGAACTCCGTAGCCACCAATATTATAGGGCGAATAAATTACGCCTACCGTATCGGCAGCCGAATTGTAATATCGGTCGTAGTAGCCCCATTTTGCAGTTCCAAAATCGGGAGTGTAATTAAACGAAATAGAAGGTGTAACCACATGACGAATTGCTTGAATATTTTTTTTGAACAATAACGGATAATAAAACCCGTAAAGAGTAGTACTTAAAGGAGTTGAAAACGACCAGTCGTGCACATAACTCAAACCTGCAATGGTATCGGTAAGTACTTTTCCGTACGTATAAGTTCCGGTACCATCGGCCTTTGGTGTGTAAAACAAGCTATTTCTCCAATACTTATATTCAGCTTCGGTATAAACTCTACCGGTATAATTAAAACTTGGGCTAACCTGAAAATATTTGAGCAAGGTAAAGGAGGTGGAAACCGGAATACT
>JAIFNC010000234.1 GCA_020047935.1 Bacteroidota bacterium | reverse complement strand
TATTCAAGGCCTGCAAACCCCGTTGTATTACTACAATTTGGAGCTGTTGGAAGAAACCTTGGTTCAACTTACTGCCGCTTCGAAAAAATTCAATTACCGGGTTCATTATGCGCTAAAAGCCAACAACGATGTGCGTGTACTCGATTTAATTCGCAGCTATGGCTTGGGGGCAGACTGTGTAAGCGGTTACGAAGTGCAACACGCAATAAATAACGGCTTTGCAGCCAACGAAATAGTGTTTGCCGGAGTTGGTAAATCGGATGCCGAAATTATTACCGCCCTCGATGCCGGAATTTTTTCTTTTAATGTCGAATCGTTGCAAGAGTTGCAAGTTATTGAGCAGTTGGCTTCGGAAAGAAACAAACAGGCAAATATAGCCTTACGTTTAAACCCCGACATTGCTGCCAATACCCATGCGCATATAACTACCGGAACCAAAGCCAACAAATTTGGTATTCGTATTGAAGAATTGCTTCCGGCACTTAGGCAAATAAAAGAATCGGCATGGCTAAATTTTGTGGGTATTCATTTTCATATTGGTTCGCAGATTACCACTGAACAGCCGTTTGTTGAACTTTGCAATAAGGTAAATTCAGTGCAAGAAATGATTAGCGAAACCGGTATGTTTTGCGAGCATTTGAACATGGGCGGCGGATTGGGAATTGATTACCAAAATCCGGAAGAAAATCCGGTACCATTTCGAACTCGGAAGGTCGGTAGTAGCCCAATGCGGAACGTTGATAACCAAGGTTTTGTATGTTAAAAACTATACCGACAAAAACTTTGCAGTTACCGATGCCGGAATGACCGAACTTATTCGACCTGCGCTTTACGGTGCATACCACAAAGTGGTAAACTTGAGTTCCTGCAATGCCGAAAGCCCCTACGATGTAGTTGGCCCAATATGCGAAAGTTCGGATACTTTAGCAAAAGATTGCATGCTGGCAGAAGTGTCGCGCGGCAATTTATTGGCTGTCTATTCGTCGGGTGCGTACGGCGAAGTTATGACCTCGGCATACAACCTGCGCCCAAAAGCACAAGTGGTGTATTCCGACCAATTGGCAACGGCGCAAAACAACGTACAGTTAAAGAAAGCGGTTTAAGAAATTTTATGCAATAAAATTATAGATTTTTTAGGTTGATTGTTGTTTGTTAATTTCAAATTCGGAACCTTGCAGTAGAGGTACTTGCAAGTGTTCCGAATTATTTTTTTATTCCATTGTGTTTACATTAAAAACAATGCCACAGCAAAATGATTTGATGTAAAAAGCAGATAGCATATGTCGGCTTTTTTTTGTTTCTCAACAAAAGAAATAATATTTTTAGAGCTAAAATTTATGCGTTCGGTAGGTAAGCTTATTATAGAAAAACAGCGCTACCATAGAAGAACAACGCACCAAAACAGAGAAGTAATACTAAACCGCTGTCAAAATGCCCTGAAGGGCAGTAGCATTAGCATAGGGCATACTTCGGCAAGCTCAGCAACCAACGCCCTATGAATAGATTAGTTATATCCATGTTGCACTGAAAGTGCAAAAGCCAATTTTCGATACGTTGATAGCGGTTTAGTATCAGCCAAAAGTTATAAAGTTTAACCACCTCATGGTTTTTCAGCATAAAAAAAGCCTGCGTTTATGCTGAAACACAGGCTTTTTTTTTGAAGAAATTTATGAATTATCGTCGGAAACGACGGAAAAATTTATGTAAGAAGTAGTTACGCGAAGTAGTCCATTTGCTTAAAGGTACGGTAATGCCGGTTTTTAAGAATAGTTTATTTTTTGGTTCCGACTCGTACGGGTATAGTTTACCGTCGAGCGTAAATTTCGGGTCAATAAAAGTAGAAGGAATATAGTTTAACTCGATATTAAAAAGCAAGTGGTTATAGCCGGCTACCAAAGCAACAGTGCTTTTCTTTAACGCTTCTTTTCTTGAAAGGGTTAAATTACTTTGCGACCAGCTCACTTTTTGGGTTTGAAAAAGTTCTAAATTGAAATTATACACAAAACCGGTATAGAAATACTGTTGCTTTTCGTACATTTCTTTCGAAAACTTAACATACACCGGCAAACCAACGCTCAGCACATCCAGTCGTTCAACTACCCAATTTACATTGTTTTTGGTGGCGTATTTTTGTACCGACGGATACATACTAAATGAAGCGCCGATAATAGCACCGAATTTATCGTTTTTTGCATCCATATGGAAAAACAAATCGGCGTTGGCATTTACCACATACGGCAAATAAAACCCGGTGGTTGCATCAATATTGGTTGTAAGCGGAATTTCGCCGGCGGCAGTTACCACATACCTACCCGACGAAGTGGCGGGTTGCGAGTTCATTATTCCGTGTACCAAACCCAATCGAGCTACAAAATATTGGTACTCCCATTGCCCAAAAGCCTGTGTACTAAGTATTATAAAGCAACTTGCTATTATATTTTTAATTTTCATTTCTCTGAAATTTTTATCTTTCTTAAATTTTAGCGCGAATACTCCCAAACATCCCATAATCGTATTGGGTCGCCGCCTTGAAACGGTCCGTAACCCCAAGCTACATAACCTTTTGTGCCAATGCTAAACCCAACCGAGTTTTTACGAGGGTAATCCAAACTTTTCTTTTGTATCCACTTGCTATTGTATGGGTCAAACATATAAAAGTCGGAATAAAGTGTTTCAACCCCGCCTACGGTTTTTGTCCCCATACCAACAAATCCTTCGTCTTCAATACTAAAACCAATCGCACCGGTTCTGCCGTCACCCGGGAAATTTTGTCTTTGTGTCCAAGTATCAAACTCAGCATTGTATTCCCAAAGGTCGTTATAGTAGAGGGTTGTTTTATTCCCATCGTCGTCGTACATATAGTTTTTACCTAAGCCCACATAGGCTCTGCCACCTAATACAAAAGCAATGGCACCGGTTCGCTCACCGCCTCCGAACGGCTTAATATCATCGCTGCTCCAATTTTTTGTAATTTGATTATACGACCAAAATTTATCGGACGGGTTACCAAATTCGCCCAAACCAACATAACCTTTATTACCAAGGGCAAATGCAACTGCATTTATTCGCGGGTTGTCGCCATTGCCTAAGCCTTTAATTTGTATCCAAGTTTGCTTTTCCAAATCAATTTCCCAAAAATCCGAAAGAATATCGCCGTTCACGTTTTCGCCTAAACCTATGTATCCTTTGGTGCCAACAGTAAAAGCTACGGCATTTCTGCGAGGCTGAAAATCGCCCGGTTTACTGCCAATACTCGTATGTGGCGAAAAGCTGTCCCATGTATTGGAAGCTTGCGAATATTTCCAAATTTGTGCTACATAAGCCGACAAGCCTTGCTCGCCCATGCCTACATAGGCATAACCGCCTGAAACAAAAACAACACCGGCGGTTCGTCCAACAGCGTCTAACTGATTTCGAATTCGCCATTCATTTTCGGTTGGTCGGGTTTTAAATGCCGCAAAAACCGGGTTATAACCTATTTGGTTTTTGGAAGTACGAACATACGAACGAATGTAATACTGGGTTTCACTGGTCAGTTCGGTTAATTCGCTTAAAAATTTGCCTACATAACCTTTTGGCATTTCGCCAAGCTCGGTGAAATTACCGGCTTCTAAAGTCAGTTTATTCGAATCGGTAGACCATACGTGCCCGTGCTGAACCACGCTTTCTGAAAGTTCGGTAAAAAATCCTTCCACAGAAACATCGGTAATTTTAACCCGCACGGCAGTATCTTTTTTTGCAGCCATTCGCAATTCGGCGTCTTCTTCGGTTATAAAGGTGCCGGGTATATATTTTCGTAAAATGGTATAAGTGCCTTTGTCGTTTATACAACTGCTTGCTACTATGGTAAGCAGCGTAAAAAGTGCTGCTATTTGCACGTTTGCTCTTGTTCTCATCATATTTTTCATATCTTGTATTGTAAAATAGCCAACATTATCTTCGCCAAATTTCGGTTTCTATTCAATAAAGGCAAATTTCATACCGTAATTTAAATAATTAACGGCTAAAATATTACATTTTTTTTTTGGTCGAAACTTCAATAAAAATGTTGTTGAAATTTTGTATTTAAGTTTTTGTGGCGAATTATTGCATTGTTTAAATTAATCTATTTTCGTTGTTTAGTCGTTTTTCCGCTTGCCATGCAGCTATACGACCTATTGCCAAACCCACTGCAAAACCAATAATGGTAAAATTTTTCAGGTGTTCCACATTTATTAGGTAGCCTAATCCAATGCCTACTAAGGCGCCTGCCAATATTCCGTATAAATTGTACAGCGAAGCGGTATACCCTTTTATCCTGTATTTATGGTTTCTACGTAAATGGTTTAGCCATGTTTCGCTTGTGTGCTCAAAGTTGTTTTTATCCGAAATATTGCCATTAATTAAAGCTGCAATTTTTGGCGAAAATTCTTCAACTTCATCTAATAATTTCTTGCATTCGTTGCAGCTTGCCGAATGTTTTTGCAAAAGCCTTACTACCACCAACATTCGCGGTAAGTGGTAAAACTTATAGTCGCGCGTGCTTATTTGGTTTGCTTGTTGTTCTACTATTCGTTCTATAGTAATTATTTTCGAAGTAAATTCGTTCATTGCCTAATTTCAAATTTTCAACTGATTCAAAAAACGTTATTCCCTTCGTTAAAGTATGCCTTTGTCTGCTTTTTAAACTATTTTATTGCATTCAATTTTAAATCGAAGTTCTAAAAGCGATTCCGTTATAAAAAAAAAACATTATTTTTTTTAAAATCGCTTAATAAACAGAGTTTTTGTACTTCAATTTAATAAAAGTTTTAATAAACGTTCTATTGAAAATATTTGGCTGTAAAGCTAAATAAAAAATTTCGAATTTAGAATAGTTTGTTAATTAAGGTGTAGTTTTCATTTCAATTTAAACAAAAAAAACGCCGACAATTTAAGGTTGCCGGCGTTTCTTTTAGTTGAAAAATTATGCGTGTTCTTTGCCTACAATGGCATCAACGGCAGCAAAGGTTGCCATGTTTACAATGTCGCGAACCGAACTTTCGATTTGCAGAATATGTACCGGTTTGCGCAAACCCATTAAAATAGGCCCTATTGCTTGTGCGCCGCCAATTTCGAGCATCATTTTATAGGCAATATTTCCCGAATCGAGGTTAGGGAACACCAGCGTGTTTACATCGCGGTCGCCTAATTTGGTAAACGGGAATTTTTCTTTGCGCAATTCTTTGTTTAACGCAAAGTTGGCTTGAAATTCGCCGTCAACAATTAAGTCTTTGTGGTGCTGATGCAAATATTTTACCGTATCGGCTACTTTTTTTGGGCTTTCGAACTTTGTACCGCCAAAATTCGAGAACGAAACCAACGCAATTACCGGCTCTATACCGAATTTATGAACTGTTTCGGCAGTTAATACCGTAATATCGGCAAGTGCTTTGCTCGATGGGTCGACATTTACGGTAGTATCGGCAAAAAACAAGTTGCCGCGCTTGGTCTGCATAACGTACAAGCCGGCAATTACTCCGGTTTCTTCCGAAATTCCGATAACTTCAATGGCAGGTTTAATCGATTCGGCATATTTGGTCGATTGTCCGGCAATAAATGCATCGGCATCGCCGGTTTCTACCATCATGCAACCAAAATAGTTACGTTCGTACAAGCGTTCCAAGGCTTCGTCGTGGGTTAAACCTTTACGTTTGCGTTTATCAAAAAGTATTTCGGCATATCGGTTGCGTCGGTCCGATTCCGATTCATCGCGCTGATTTATGATTTCAATTCCTGCCATATCAATTTGGTTATCGGCAGCAATTTTCATTATCGCTTCGATATTTCCTAATAAAACCGGCTTGGCAATACCTTCTTGCACAAGCAGTTGTGCTGCTTTAATTACATTAAATTTATTGGCATCGGCAAAAACTATGCGTTGCGGATTGCTACGAGCTTTATCGGTAATGGTTCTGAGCAGTTCGTTGTTTAAACCCATTCGAGCTTTAAGGCTTGCTTCGTAGGCATCCCAATCGGTTATTGGGCTTCGGGCTATGCCGCTTGCAATAGCCGCTTTGGCTACTGCCGGTGCAATGGTATAAATAAGTCGTGGGTCGAGCGGTTTCGGGATAATATATTCGCGACCAAAAACTATGTTTTTTTTGTTATACGCGCGGTTTACACTTTCAGGAACCGGTTGTTTTGCCAAATTGGCAAGCGCATACACTGCGGCAATTTTCATGGCTTCGTTTATACCGGTTGCGTGCACATCTAAAGCGCCTCTAAATATAAACGGAAAACCCAACACATTGTTCACTTGGTTAGGAAAATCGCTTCGTCCGGTTGCCATTATAACATCGGGGCGGGCTGCCGTTGCATCGTCGTAAGTAATTTCGGGGTCGGGGTTTGCCATGGCAAAAACAATGGGGTTTTTTGCCATCGAACGAACCATATCCTGCGTTACCAAATCTTTAGCCGATAAGCCAAGGAACACATCGGCACCTTTCATGGCATCTTCCAAGGTATCGTAAGGTACGTCTGCCGCAAAATCTATTTTGTATTTATTCAAATCTTTTCGTCGAGTAGTTATTACCCCTTTCGAATCGACCATTACAACGTTTTCCTTTTTAACACCCAACGACATAACCAATTTGGTACACGCCATTGCCGAAGCACCGGCACCGCTTACTACCATTCTGATATCGCCAATTTTTTTACCCGAAATTTCAAGGGCATTCAATAAACCTGCCGACGAAATAATGGCTGTTCCGTGCTGGTCGTCGTGCATAAGCGGAATATCCAATTCGTTTTTCAATCGTTCTTCAATTTCAAAGCATGAAGGAGCCGAAATGTCTTCTAAATTAATACCGCCAAAGGTGGGCGAAATTTGTTTTACTGTTTCAATAAACTTCTCAATATCTTTGGTTTCAATTTCAATATCGAAAACATCAATATCGGCAAAAATTTTGAATAACAAGCCTTTACCTTCCATAACCGGTTTGCCTGCCAATGCGCCTATATCGCCTAAACCCAACACCGCGGTACCGTTTGAAATTACGGCAACCAAATTTCCTTTTGCCGTATAAAGGTTAGCCAACGAAGGGTCTTTTTCAATGGCTAAACAGGGCTCGGCTACACCGGGCGAGTAGGCTAATGATAAATCGCGTTGGGTGCTGTGCGGTTTAGTCGGAACAACTTCAATTTTTCCCGGACGCCCCATTGAATGGTAATTTAACGCATCGTCGCGTTTCGAATTTGACATAATATTTTGCAGTTAAGTTGTATAAATGAACGGTATTTGTTCGAAGAAGAATTGATTTCGAACAATTAAATTGGTTATACAAAGGTACTCATAATTCAGTTTTTCTTTCAATAAAAAAATGCTTTTTTTTTATGTTTAACAACCTAAAAACAATACCGATTTTTCAAAAAAAAAGTACTATTTTGCAAATTAAAATTAAGCCGTAATTTAAACCGGCTTGTAGGGTTTAAAATTCGAAAATATGACTATTACCGCCGAAAATATTTTGCTTATAGGTTCATCGTTACTCTTTATTTCGTTGCTGGCAGGCAAAACTTCAGCAAAGTTTGGGGTGCCGGTACTTCTTTTGTTTTTGGCTGTAGGTATGCTTGCGGGTTCCGAAGGCTTGGGCGGTATTAATTTCGATAACCCTAAGGAGGCTCAGTTTATTGGGGTTATTGCGCTTAATTTTATTTTGTTTTCCGGCGGGTTAGATACCGATTTTAAAACTATTAAACCTATTTTGTGGCAAGGATTGCTTTTGTCGTCTGTTGGAGTTTTAATTACCGCATTTTCAATTGGTTTATTGGTTTGGCTTATAACTGATTTTACAATTTACGAAGGATTATTGCTTGGTTCTATTGTTTCGTCAACCGATTCGGCTGCAGTGTTTGCTATATTGCGTTCAAAAGGTTTGGCATTGAAACGACACTTACGACCTACCCTTGAGCTCGAAAGTGGCAGCAACGACCCAATGGCTTACGTACTTACCATAGTTTTTACCGGTTTGGTGGTTACGCAAGATGCCGGTTTATGGAGCGTTGTTCCGATTCTTATTAAGCAGTTTTTAATTGGGGGGGCTTTGGGTTATATTTTCGGCAGGTTTGGCACCTATATTATTAATACTATTAAGCTCGATTTCGAAGGGTTGTATGTTGTTTTGGGGATTGCGGTAATGTTTTTCAGTTTTTCAGCCACCGATTTTATTGGCGGAAACGGATTTTTGGCTGTTTACATTGCATCGGTTTACCTTGGCAATCAAAAACTTATTCATAAGAAAAAATATATAAAATCGTTCGATAGTTTTGCTTGGTTAATGCAAATAATTTTGTTTGTTACCTTGGGGCTATTGGTTTTTCCGAGCCAAATAATTACTATAAGCGGCACCGGATTAATTATTTCGCTATTTCTTATTTTTGTTGCTCGTCCGTTAGGTGTTTTTATAAGCTTATCGCCTTTTAACGAACGATTTACCGATAAATTATTTATTTCGTGGGTTGGGTTGCGCGGTGCGGTACCCATTGTTTTTGCTACGTATCCGCTAATTGCCGGTGCCGAAAAAGCAAACATGATTTTTAATCTGGTGTTTTTTATTTCGGTTACCTCGGTAATTTTACAAGGAACAAGTTTGGCGTTGGTTGCCAAATGGTTGAACTTAATTTTGCCCGAAAATTTAAAACGACGAACACAAACCGACCTTGAATTGCAGGAAAGTATAAAGTCTATTTTTAGAGAAATTGAAATACCGCAAAACTGCTCGGTTGCCGGAATGCAACTTTACGAATTGAAATTTCCGAAAACCGCATTGGTATCCCTCATTAAGCGAAACGAAAAATTTATTGTACCAAGCGGTTCAACGGTTATTGAACCTTATGATAAGCTATATATAATTACCGAAAACAACAATGATTTGAAGGGCGTTTTCGAGTGCTTAACTATAGAACCATAGCAAGTAATTTCAAAAACAACAGGAGGGTGTATAAAAAGCTCTGACAGAGTTTTAAACTCTGTCAGAGCTGATAATCAATAATTTAGAATTGCAAAAATTGTCTGTTTCTAACTTTTTAGGTAGCCTTTTATTTAATTACGTGCAATGCTTTAAGTTAAATATTAAAGGGTTTTCACCAATTTTGCTTCTTCCATAATAATTTCATAGGTATAGCCTGAACCAAAATCTTTGTTCAAAAACAGTTTACCTTCAAAAGTTACAGTTGACCCAACCTCAGGAGCATCAAGCGTAGTAATGGTAAGGTCTACATTGGCCGTTTCGCCGGTTCCGTCCTGAATATGAACCCAGTTTTTGCCCATAATTTCTTTATTAAACTTAACCACTTTGCCTGTAACCACTATTTTTTTACCTTCATATTCTTTGCTTTTTGCAAACAATTCGTTTAGTTTTATGGCATTTTTTGCCCATGCAACGGTAATTGCTTCGCGTTCGCCGGTAGCAGTTTCGCCAACTTTCTCGTGCGGATTTCCTTGCATTTCGCCCATGCCTTGCATTCCACCCATAGCATTTTCTGCCGATGCTTCACGCTCGTAGCGTACGCCTTGCGCAAAATACACAAAATCGAATGTGCGATTCAATTCTTTACTTTCAAAATTAAACATTTCCATAGCACCTTCAAAATAAACCGTTTTGCCTACTTCGGCTTCGGTGCGCGGAACAGCAACCCAATACTCGGTGCCGTCGTTGTCTAAATACAAATAGGTATACGAAGTGGTATGTATAACTTCTTTAATTACACCTTCTTTAATGTTCGAGTCTTCTGCTTTTGCAGTTTCTTCCGGTTTAGCATTGCATGCTATTAGCATGGTTGCCGCCAAAAACAATACTGATAAAAATTTAAGTTTCATGTTGATAATTTTAATTAGTTTATGCTTATGGCTGCAAAAATAGATTAAATCATTAAATTTTCAAGTATAAAAATTGTTAAAGCTATTTAACGATGTTTTACTTTCACCTTAGGCTAATCGGTTAGCTTTAGTCCTATAATTCCCAATACAATAAGCATTGCAGAAAACAAACGCCAAAAATTCGACGAATCGCCAAAAAAAACAATTCCAACTGCCAGCGTACCAACTGCGCCAATACCTGTCCAAACGGCATAAGCTGTACCAATTGGAATTGTTTTTTGAGCCAGCCAAAGAAAAAATCCACTTAAAGCCATAAAAATAATAGCCAAGGCAATTCCTTGAAATTTAAAATTATCGTTTTGCGAAAGTTTGAACCCAATAGGCCAGCCCATTTCGAACAAGCCTGCCAGCAATAAGTATAACCAACTCATAATACAATTGTTTTTGAAATGTTTTTTCAGTATATGTAGGTCTAATTTATCGTATCGTCATAGTCTTTTCGGTTTGCAACATAATTACGCCATTTTTCAATTACTGTTTGTATATCGGTCGGCATTTCGGAATCGAAAACTAAATTCTCCCCGGTTGCAGGGTGTATAAAACCCAATGATTTGGCATGCAACGCTTGGCGCGGAAGTATTTTGAAACAGTTCTGAATAAACTGTTTATATTTGGTAAACGTGGTTCCTTTTAAAATTTGGTCGCCGTTGTATTCTGCATCGTTAAAAAGCGGATGCCCAATATGTTGCATATGTGCACGAATTTGGTGGGTTCTTCCGGTTTCTAACCTGCATTCAACCAAGGTTACATAATCGAATCGTTCCAGCACGGTGTAGTGCGTAACGGCATGTTTTCCGTATTCGCCACCGGGGAATACGTCCATTATTTTTCGGTCTTTCAAATTTCGGCCTACGTTGCCAATTATAGTACCCTCGTTTTCGGTAAAATTGCCCCAAACCAACGCAATATATCGGCGGTAGGTGGTGTGGTCGAAAAATTGTTTCGATAAAAAAGCCTTGGCATATTCGGTTTTGGCTATAACCAATAAGCCCGAGGTGTCTTTATCGATTCGGTGTACCAAACCGGGGCGCGGGTCGGTACCTTTGAACAGTTCATTTTCGCGCAAATGAAACGAAAGCGCATTTACCAATGTGCCCGAATAGTGCCCAAAACTTGGGTGAACCACCATGCCGGGCTTTTTATTAACAATAATAACTTCAGAATCTTCGTAATGAATATCGAGCGGAATATTTTCGGCAAAAATTTCGATTGTTTTCTTCGGATAATCAAGTACTAAGGTTATTACATCCTTAGGTTTAATTTGGTAGCTCGATTTGGTGGTTTTGCCGTTCACTAAAATATTTCCGGCTTCGGCAGCCGCCTGAATTTTATTTCTGGAAGAATTTACAAGCCTCATAAACAGGTATTTGTCAATTCGCATTTGGCTTTGTCCGGCATCTACTATAAATTTATAATGCTCAAAAAGTTCATCGGAATCGTTTTCTTCATCATTCTGTAAATCAGGCTCGTTGTAATTTTCCATAGAAATAGATTAACACGTAAAAATTTGGTTTTTTCGAGTTGCAAAGAAATACAATATAAGCGTATTACTAACGCTTATTGTTTTATTATTTTGAATAATTTTGAAAATCGTTTCGAATCGGACAATTGAAAAAGATATAAACCCGGTTTAAATGCCGATAAATCTATTTCGGTTTCAGGTGAAGTAATTGTTCCGTTGATTAATGTTTGTCCTATGGTATTCAGTATTTTATACGAATAATCACGATTGAAATCCGGTATTTCGACCCGCATGTAGCTTTGGGTTGGGTTGGGCGAAATATGAATTGTTTGTTCAAATTCGGGTTCGGTTGTATTTTGTACCAAGTTTGTGTTTTTGCCAAAAACCGGACGAATCATCAGTGCACCTTTTTTTGCTGATGCTGCCCAAAAACCGCTAACATTGTAAAAAATGTAACTGCCGGCATTTCGGTTTGCATCGTAGCCAATTTGCAATAAATCGGCGGTGGTTTGTTCCCAGCCCACATAAAAAGGTTTGCCAATAATTAAAACCGTAGGTTTTCCGTCTTCATCGTCCCAAACCGACAAAATAAAATACTTTTGCGAAACATTGTTTAGCGTTTGATTAAAGCACATAGCTACCGATTTAAGCGTATCGGCAGTAAGCGGAGTAAATTTATAGGCAAGCATGGCACTTTTTGCACCGTCGCCGGAAATCCCGTAGCCCATTTCCGCCGAACCGTCGTCGTAGGCATAATAATTATCGAAAACTTGCTTGTACGCAGTTAAGTTATTGCCGGCAAAATCGAAACCGTCGGTAATAATTTTTGCCGAAATGTTATAAACTGCCGATTGTTTTGTATCGTTTTCCGGAATCGTAATTTTATACGGAATGGTAGGGTCGAATACTTTAATAGTTTGTGCTTGAATATTCTCGGAGCCTACCGGATAAATGGTTTCGGCACCGCTTGCCATATCGCTAATGGTAAAAGTAAGCTGGTTCATGTTTCTGGTAACCAAATCGTTGTTGGCAATTGAAAAAAGAATCGGGTTTTTAATTAATCCACCATTTACTTGCTTATAATGTTTCCACGGAACCGCCTCAAATCCGCTGATAATTGAGCCAAGCGGTTCGCTAAAAGCCAAATCGCGCATGCTTGTTTCGGAGGCAAGTCGGTTGTTATTCAAATATACGTAATCAATATTCCAGCAGTCGGCATTGGTTGCGTTGGATGGCATGCTCGAACCCGCAATACTTACCGTGTTTCGAAAGCGGAATTGAAAATTGGAGGTTAAGTAAACCGAGCTTTCAATTTTAAGCATTACTCGAGTAAAATTAGGTGCTGCATTGCCTTTAGCCGACCATATTTTATTCCATTTTTGTGTTGAAGGCGAAAAAAACTCAACCAACAGTGAATCGGTTTCGTCGGGCGCATCGGCTAAACCGCCCGATTGGTAGTAGAAACTTAAATAAACACCGGTTAAACCGGTTAAATCCATAGCTTGGCTGGTAAGTTTGTCGGCGCTTGCCGACTGATTGTAATATACGCCCGAGTGTAATTTTCCTGTTGCATCAACTGCATCCAACGCTGCTGCGCCTACACTTGGCGGATTTTTAGCGAATGAAGTATTAACAAAAGCATCGCTATCTGTCCATAAATCGGAATTCGGAACACCGTAATAGTTCGAAAAATCGTCGAAAAAAGGCAAGGTAACGCTTAGTTTTTGCTTTAATTGAATATTATTTTGAACTCGGTTTACAGGCGATAGTATTTCTTGAGCCAATAAAAAATTAAGGCTACAAAAAAGTAGCATAACAAAACTTGTAAAGCGAAGATTATTTGCCATTATTCCGAATTAAAAATATGCATTGCTTGATACAAAAACGACTAAACAAGCCAAATATTACAAATTTAAATCGTCCTTTTCTTTTTCTTTCGTTTTATTGTCTTCTTTTTCAACTTCCGGATTGAAATCGGACAACGAAGCGCGAACTTTTTTTCGTTCGTCTTCGGCAGAAATTTTGGCTACATCAATTTTACTGGCAGTGGTTGTCATCCAAATAGTAATTTGAGTGCCAAGTTGAGCCACCAAATAATCCGACGGTTCAAGTGATTGCTTGAAAACTCTTGCCGACGCCGAATCGCGCGAAGTAACCACCGATTCGTCGTAAACAACTTTGCCTATGTTTAAAAAATAGTCGGTGGCGCTCTGATATGCGGCAGCTTTACCTTTGCCAATAAGAATAGGCACAGCGGTATAGGAGCCTTCGTACCCTTTGCCTACAATAAGTTCAACACCGGTACCTTTTTCAACCAAGGTTCCGGCTACGGCAGGTTTTCCGTTTATATTTTGTCCAAAAACGTGGTTGAAATATTCAGCTTCAATATAAATAAGTTTAGTAACAAACAAACCGTAGCTTTGCAAATCGGCTTTTGCCTGAATAAGCGAAACATCGGTAACATCGGGCATTTTAATCATTTCGGGCATTAAGGTACGCATGGTTACAAATATAGTACGGTTTTTTTTAACTTTAGCTTCGGGTTTTGGGCTTTGGTCGGCAACCGTACCTTTCGGCACATCGGCTACAAATATGGAGTCGATTACTTTAAGCTGAACATTTTTTGCATCGGCAAGTTCTTCGGCTTCTTCCAAGGTTAAACCGGTGAAATCGGGAACCGACATTTTAAAGCCGTGCTGTGTGTAAAAATTGAGACTAAGTAAACTAATTCCGGTTAGTACGGTTATTGAAAGCGATGCCAATAGAAAATGGTTTAAAAAAACCTTTGTTTTTACGAATGCTCTAAATTCGCTAAAAAAATGACGAGCTTTCGCTTTAGCAGCCGCTGTTTGTTCATCTGAAATAATCCGTTTTTTCATGCGTATATGTTTTAAAACCCTTATTTATATGTATTTAGTTCGAATGTGGTACATTTCAATAATCGTGTACAAAACCGCAACAAATATACAATCAATATTTTGAAATTTAGCTTTGCCAAAGTTCAAAACTTTGGCAAAGCTTAAATTATTACCATTCTTTAATGGTATTGTAAACGGTATCGCGCTCAATGGGCTGCATTCCGGCTTCTTTTACCAATTTTACCAAGTTTTCGGTGGTCATTACCGGGTTCTTATTTTCGGCTCCTGCCATCGAATATATTTTTGTGGTATCGTCAATGGTTCCATCAATATCATCTACACCAAACGAAAGTGAAATTTGGGTAGTTTCTTTTCCTATCATGGGCCAGTAGGCTTTGAGGTGTCGGAAATTGTCTAAATAAATACGTGCAACTGCATAGTTTTTAAGGTCTTCAATGGTGTTTACTTCGCCAAGGTACGACATTTCGTTGTTTGCCTTACGGTATTTGAGCGGAATAAACGTATTGAATCCGCCGGTGCGGTCTTGCAGCTCGCGTAAACGGCGCATGTGGTCTACGCGGTGCTCGTAGTTTTCGATATGCCCGTACAACATAGTAGCATTTGACGGAATACCAAGCGAATGGGCAATTTCGTGAATTTGCAGCCAATTGTTGGTACTGGCTTTTTCGTCGCAAATTTTCGAACGAATTTCCTCGGCAAAAATTTCGGCTCCACCTCCGGGAATTGAATCTAAACCATAGTTTTTAAGTGCAATCAATCCTTCTTCCAAAGTCATTTTAGCTTTTCGAATCATAAACTCCAATTCAACAGCCGTAAACGCTTTTACATGCACTTCGGGCAAAACCGATTTTACTTTTTTAATCATTTCGCCATAATAATGCAAATCGCGTTTTGGGTGAACGCCGCCCACAATGTGCACTTCGGTTACTCCGGTGCCAATATATTTTTGGCAAAGTGCTTCAATGTCGTCAAAGGTATATTCCCACGCACCTTCTTGGTTAATTTTACGCACGTATGAGCAAAATTTACAACTGTAAATGCATATATTGGTTGGTTCGATATGAAAATTTCGGTTAAAAAATGTTTTTTTGCCATTTTTTTGTGTTCGAACGTGGGTTGCCAAAACACCCAGCAAGCTTAAATCGGCTTTTGTATAAAGGGTTAGGGCATCGGAATCGGTTATGCGTTCGTTATTGAATACTTTTTTAACAATTTGGCTTAATTCGGGTTCAATATGCACCGTTGGCAAATTAAGCAAGGTATTTTCAGTTTGCATTTTTTATTTTTTTATTTTGAAATGCAAAAATAGAAAATAGTGTTCAAATTAATAGTTTTTATTTAGAATATTTCTAAAGAAGCAAAATTATCGATTCTTAAAGCATTTGGAATAATCAAAAATAAAAAACCGAAAGCAAGCATAAACTTACTTTCGGTTTTTTAATTCAAGCAATGAAAATGAAAAACAGCTTATTTAACATAAGAATAATCCATAATAACTGACGCTTTAAATGTAGAGGCTGCCATATCGGTGCGAGCCAACATTTTATCGTAAGCCATACCGTTGGTTCCCGACAATAAGGTTTTAGCATCGTAGCCCAAAACGCGTAAGTAAGTTGCCAAGAAAGCACTTGTTTGACCTGAGTAGCAATATACTACAACCGGTTTGTTGATAGGCAAGGTTTTTAAGTCGGCAGCCAGTTTCATAGAGGTTTTAGGTGTGTATTGCATTGCACCCGGAATATGACCAAATTCGGTATATTGATTTTCGGGCCAGTAATTTACAATATAATAAGTTGTTAATGCACCAAAAACAGTTGCATTGGTAACCGTTGCTTTCGAAAATCCTTCGGCCAAAATAGTACTAACTCGGGCTTCCAAAATGTCTTTAGGAGCTGTTTTACCGGTGCTTAATGTAGGCAGTGCACCTGCTGCGCCTTTGGCAGTGGCAGTTGTTACAAATTGTGCAACATAAGCATTGCCATTAGCAATGGTAGTTAACCATTTAGGAGTTGCAAAATCGGTGTGCCATGAGCTCATACCCCATTTTAACGAGAAAACTTTGCTGTAACCCAAAATGCGTAATAAACTTACTGCCCAACTTGCAGTTTGACCGGTATAACAAGCAACTGCTACTTTATCGTATTTGGTCATATCTAATGCTTTAACTTGAGTAAGAAGGTCGGTAGTAGTTACGTTTACAGCACCGGCAATATGTCCGTTAGCAAAATCGGCTGCTGCTCTGATATCAAAAACATAAGCTTTGCTGCCTTCAATAGCAGTTTTAAGGTCGGTAGCTGTAATAAGCGATGGTAAATCGTTGGCTACGTAATCTTTGCCTGAAGGCGAATTGGTCGATTCCAAGTATTCAACTAATACCTGAGCTTCGTTAATAGGTTCTTCAACCACCTCTTCGGTGCAACTTGTAAAAGCAAAAGCAAAAGTGGCTATTGCAAGAAATAAAAATTTAAAGCGATTCATAGTTTTAATTATTAATTGTTAAACATTATAAGCTTATTATTTAAACCAGTTTGCAGGCAATTTGCCATCCACCGTAAGGTGTTTGGTCGAACTTTTTTCCCAAGCTTCTTTTAAATCCGACTCAAACAAATACAAGTTTCTGTTTATCTGAACACCGTTTTCGACTCTAATGTGGCAGTTCGATGCGCAATTGTCGCTACCGGTAGTGCGTTTCGTAAAGCGCTGAATATTATGCGGAGTCGTGAAGTTGTACATAGGCAACACGTCGAAATTGGCATATTTACTCAGCCCGTATTCAACAAAATTATCGGGTGCTGCCAATGTTCTGCGAACGGTGGCAAATTTGAACCCTGTTTTAATTGTAGGTAGAGGGTTTACAGCAATTTTGAAATCCATATACGAAGGCACACGAGCACCTTCGCCATGTACGTGGCAGCTTCCGCAGTTGTTGTAATCTTGCGAATGGCAAACCTGACAATTAAAGTCATCGTAGTGAACTGAATGATACATGTTTGTAGTTTCCTGGCCTTGATGACAATCGGTACATTTAGGCAGTTTTTTGTATTCGTAGCGTTGCGATACTTTCATTCCGTCGCCGTGCAGTTCGGCTCCGGTGTGGCAATCGAGGCAATTAAATCCTTTTTTTGTTAAATGTACATCGGGTACGGTGCCTTTTCCTATTCCCAAATACGCATGTCCGCCTCTCGAAACGTGGCAAACAACGCAAGTATTAATCATATCGGGTTCTTTGTTAAACATGTGTCCGTTTAACAAACCACCACCACCGGTTGCAGGGCGTACTACGTGGCAATTACCGCATGTACCGTGGCAAGTAGCACAATTTTTAGTGTAACCTTCTATCTGATGAGCAGGTAGTTTAGCAAATTCGTCCTCGCCTGCTAAACCGCTGCGCATGGTAACTTTACGCTTTTGTCCAACGCCGGTATGTATGCTATTGGCAAATTTGGTTACTATTTCATCGTGGCATTTTTTGCAGGTTTTATCGGCAACGCTCGATGGTTGAGCTATAAAACCGCCGGAATGAGCTGCGTCTTTTTCGTTGGTATTTCCATCGCCTCCGTGGCACTCGGTACAACCTATATTATAATGCGCAGTTTTTTTGTACGCTGCATAACCTTCACCACCCATAAAAACTCGGTCGTATGGTTCAAAATGTGGTGCTTCGCCGCCGCAACCTCCTGCCGGAGCTTCGGTATCGGGCGAGTACACTTGTTGCAACAATGCATAATTAGTATGGCATTGTTCGCATTTCGATCTGGGGTCAATTGGCTTAACCGTGTCGTAGGTACAACTGCTGTATAACATAAAAAATGCCGGCAGCAAGAGCATAATTAAGGGGAAGTGTAGTTGTTCTTTTAGCATTGTTTCGATATTTTATTTCTGTTTATTTATTTTTATACTTGCTAATCAATAGTTTATAGGTTCTAGTAAAAACCATAATCGGCATTTATTCTTTTGCTTAAATCTTTGTCGATTTTCTGAATTAAAATAAAAATATTACCTGATATGCAACGGCTAAAAAAATGCGACAATACATAAAATAAACTGACGGTTATCAGTATTTTTATTGATATATATTAATATATTTGCAGTAAATGAAAACAACTATGCAAAACATTAATTCTATACTTTCAAGTTGCTCAATTAGCTCACATCAATGCCGCTGTTTCGAGAAATTATCGGAAGCTGAAGCTGCATTAATTGATAAAAATTCGGTTAAAATACGCTTTTCGAAAGGCGAAATTATTTCGAAACAAGGAAGCTTTGTTTCGCAAATAATGTATATGGAAAAAGGTTTAGCCAAGGTTTATATTGATAACGGAAAAAACACACTTGTATTAAAAATAATAAAGGAAGGAAACTTTATTGGGCTAACCACCTTGTCGGAGGATAGTACATTTTTGCAATATTCCGCTTCGGCTTATATCGATTCGGATGTTCGACTGATTGACATTTCGGTGTTTAGACAAGTACTGAGCAGTAATATTGAATTTGCCAAAGAAGTAATTGAAATATTGGGTACCAACAGCGCCCAAATGTATGGTCGGTTTTTCTGCCTTACGCACAAACAATCGTACGGACGATTGGCTGACATTCTGCTGTGTTTGTCGGAACGAATTTTCAAAAAGGAGGAGTTTGAATTGCCTTTAAGCAGAAAAGACTTGGCAGAACTTTCGGGCATGAGTTCCGAAACGGTCATACGCATGCTAAAGCGTTTTCATGCCGAGGGATTAATTTATATGAAAGGCAAAGAAATGAAAATAGTTGATTTCGAAAAATTACGCCGAATCAGTGAAACCGGTTAGCAACCGTTGGTTAACCCTTACTTAAATTCGAAACCTACCCATTGTTTTACCAAATAAGCTATGGCTTGTTCGGCAGCATGTAGCGCTGTTTGGCTTTGCGCACGCTCCGAAAGTTCGGCGATATAGTTTATTTGCTTTTTTGTTGGTTCGAAACTGAAATTCTTCTGCAACGAATTGTATAGAATTACAAGCGCCGAATATTGAATTACACACGGCAAATGGCTTAACTCTTCAAAACTAAGCTTTCGTAACGCATTATATTCCGTTAGAAAGGTTTGTACTAATTTAGGGTTTAGTTTATTTTTCGAATAACAGAAATTATTAATTGCTATTCCTATTTCAATAATCAAGTAATCGTAAGATAGGTTGTCGAAATCGATTATTGCACTTAATTTTCCGTTTTCAAAAAGTACATTTCCGGAATTTAGGTTGCCGTGGATTAAACCTTTGGGCAAATTCAAATTTTTTATGCAAGTAAATCGTTGCGTTCGCTCAGCAAATAATTCATTTATATTAAATACGTTTAATTGAATTGCCGATATTCCCTTTTCCAATTCAATAAATGAACTGCTGTTTTCTTTACTTAGTGCCGACGGTTCAAACGGAATATTTAATAGACTTAACTTTGCAACCTTTTCAGCTATTTGAGCAATTTCGCTAATCGAAATTTTGCTTGAAGTAGCTTCGGTAAAGCGGAACAGCTCGAATTTACGATGTTCTATTTCTATAAATACCATTTTTTTTGAAGAAAGCACCGGCGTTAAGCAAGGCAAACCGGATGCACGCATTGATTCAATAAAGTTATAGGCCAATTCCGAATTGGTATTGGCACCAATGCCTGTAACTTTTAAAATAAAAGCATTTTCGGTTGTTAAAAGTTTATAATTTGCCCCAAAAGTTCCAAAGTTTAACCGTTCGAAACTAATACAACTACCAATACAATAATGTTTTAAAACCTCCGATACCAACGCTGAATTCATACCCGTAATTTTACTGCAAGTTACGGCATAGAAAGTTAAAAAAAAGTTTTTTAGTCATGCTTTATATCAACGTTTTTTATGTTATTTGTCATAAATTTTTCGAATTTAAAACAATAGAATATCTTTGCAAGCAATTTACAGAACGAGCATAATCATGAAATTTGAACTTCTACATAGCGATTTGAACGGTAAAGCCCGTGCAGGTAAAATTTATACCGACCACGGCATTATAGAAACTCCTATATTTATGCCGGTTGGTACGGTAGCCTCAGTAAAAGGAGTACACCAAACGGAGCTTAGCAACGACATTAATGCACAAATTATATTGGGCAACACCTACCATTTGTATTTGCGCCCCGGAATGGAAATTATGCACCAAGCCGGCGGATTGCACAAATTTATGAATTGGCAACGACCTATACTTACCGATTCGGGCGGATACCAAGTTTTTTCGCTTTCAAAAAACCGGAAACTGAGCGA
>JAIFNC010000062.1 GCA_020047935.1 Bacteroidota bacterium | reverse complement strand
TACATTCAGTAATATTGTTTTAAGTTTTTTTGTTCTTCCGATGTTTCTCTTGAATTCTAATTCAATTTCAAATACCTTAATTGGTTTATTATACTAACAACCTTGCAATACACAAAAAAAAGAGGCTGAACTCTTTCAAGCCAGCCTCTTTTAATAGAATTAGTTTTTAGGTATTAGTTAACTCTTTCGAATAGATATCGAAGTTCAACAGCGCCTGTCAGATCGTTTGTAAATGAATACGAAACGTGCATTTTATCAAAACTCAGGTAGGTTATCTTAAAATCGATTTTACTACCGTCATTAGCAGTTAGCGAAATAGCATCTGCAGTTGCTGACCATTTACCGGCAGAAGCTCTTCCATTTACGTTAATAAATAAAAATGTTTCGTTTTGGTCAAGGTGAAGTACTGAATTTGGCTGAAAAACTTGATCAGGTACACTTAGCTCACCATTGGCAATTACGTTTTTCACCGTCCATTCGCCAATTGCAATTTGCGTATTGGTAGGAGTAACTGGCTCTACGCATGCATTTAATGCAATAGCAAAAAATGATAAAATAAAAAGAAATTTCACTTTATTCATAATAGTTTCATTTAAAGCTTAATAAATTGATTAGTTTTAGTATAATCTTTACCGGTTACTTGAATAATATACATACCCGATGTTAAGTTTGAAACAGGTATGCTATGAATGGCTTCTTCGCTTTCTGTAGCGAATGAAGTTTCAAACATGACTTCGCCGGTGGTTCTAATAATTCGAATCTTGATAGTTTCTTCTTTCGAACCATTAATTTTAAGCGTTAAGCTTTCTATAGCCGGGTTAGGATATACACCAACGGTAACTTCTTTAGTTTCGTCTGCAATTTCAGCATTGGCACTCTTTCCTACTGACGTTTCCATAATACAACCAGCTTCAGATTTTACTTCTACTTTGTATTTAGCATTATCGTAAATAGTTAAAGTTTTGCTATTGCCGTTTGATGTAAGCATCTTATCGTTTCGATACCATTGGTAGCTCGAAATAGCAACATTAGAAGAAGCAACCAGCGTATTACCGTTAGCTTCAATAACTACGTTGGCATCTTTTACTACAAATACAGTACTTACTGAAGCGCATGTATTAACATCTAAGCGACTTGCTCTAACTTCAAACGTAACGTCAGCAGTTAGGTTGGCAGAGCTAAGTATCAAGTTCGGACGTCCAATTTCAGCATCACCCGAAGGCAATCCGGTTTTAACATCGAACAACTGATACATTACATTGTTTTCAGGATTGTTAATACGAACTTGTGCAAATGTTTTTTCGCATAATTCAGATTCTAAAACAGTATAACTTGGTACATTAGGTTTTACATGTACCACTGCTTTAACTAATTCTGATGGTAAGCTTCCGCAACCTGCACTGTTCGAAACGAATACTCTATAATCTCCGGTAATCGTTACATTTAAAATACTATCGGTTGAAGCAACATTTCCAATAGTGTTACCATTCATTGTCCAACGATATTTCTCGAATCCTTTTGGTGCAGTTAGGGTTAGTTCGCCTTCGCCTTCGCAGAATTCAAGAGTACCTTTTGCAACTAACTTAGGTCTAACAGGTATTGTACCAACGTTAATGGAAATAGTATCGGTAGTGTATTTACAAACAGCACTATTACCGGTAAGCGAACGTGTAATTTCGGCTAAATACTTACCACTTTCTTTGGCTGTGGTAGGATTGAATGAATTTACATACATACCATTATTATACCATTTAACACTGTAAGTGCCGGTACCGATAGCATTGGCGGTGCCAACTGCTAAGCTTGTAGTTCCGCAAGAATTGTAGGCAGTTAACTTAGATGCTTTTTCCCAAACATTGTCAATGCTAATCATAGCATCGTAACGAATGGTTTTAACAACTGTAAAACGTGCGCTCAGATTTTTCACACATACAGGATTTGCATCGCTAAATGCAGTAAGCCCATATTCGTTGCCGTCAAATAATTCAACAGCAATGGTTGCTTCACCGGTTCCTGAATTAAATGTTTTGCCAAATGCTTTTTTAGTTGCTAAATTTACTAATTGATAAGTAATTCCATCTTGCAAACCATAAACGGTAATCTCGGTAATTGCCGAACCTTCGCTGCACAATTCTACTGTAGATGCGGCAAAAGATGCGTTGTTATTAATATTTGTAATATTAACAGCAACCGGATACGAATTAGCACTGAAACAGCCCTTATCGAAAGGTATGTTCGATACTTGTACTTGGTAGCTTCCTGTTTGTATGGCATTAAATGTTGCGGTATTACCACCAACATAATAATTATTATCTTGTATCCAACGATAATATTTATATCCCGAAGTTGCAGTAAGTCTGGCAGTATCTTTTTCGCATAAAACTGCGTTGCCTACAACGGTAATTTGCGGTTGCGCAGGTTTGTTAGCAACTTCAATTGCAATTTTAGCAGTTTCGTAAGTTCCGCAAGCATTGTCATCAACAACAGCAAAATAACTACCGCTGAACAATACATTCGAAATATTTGTAATCGGTTTGCTTAAATCGTCGCGATACCATTTGTAACTTGGCGCCCAAGAGAAACCGCCACCGGCGTTTTCGTAACCTACAGCTAAATTCGGATTGCCGCTTTCGCATAATTCAACTTTATCGCCGGCATTTACTTTAGTATAAATATTAGTATTAGCATCGTATTTATACAAAGCATACAACGGACGAGTGTAAAGTTTAACCATGGTATTTACAATTTGTTTTGCACAAATTACTTTACCGTCTTTGGTCAAGGCTGTTACCATCAATTCCAAAGTCAGGTTCTTATCAATGGCTCCAATGTTAATATCTACCGAGTTATTTCCAATATTGTAATACGGGAATTTATCAGATTTCTGAATTTCCTTATTTGCAATATCAAGAATTACCGAATCGCCAACCAAAGCTCTTGTTTCAGCATTAATTAACTGATACTGGAAGTAAGACTGTACATTATTAATTCTAATTGTTCTCTTTTCAGTAGTACACGACGTAGCATTCGATGACGACAACGAAGTGTTTGTGCTTACTTTAAAGTTCAAATTAACAGGTACATCGTTATAGGCACTGCTAAAATTCAATTGGTAATCTAAGTTTGTTTTATCTTCTACACGGAAACGGAACAAATTATCGATACGCTCCAAAGAACTAGAATTATCAATTTCAGAGAATTTGAAACTAACTTTACCGCTACCTTTAGTAATATTTGCAAACTTTAACTGTTTATTATCCGAATTAAGGTAACCTGTATTATATTCCAATATACTTAATTGATTGTCGGCACCAAATACTCCGCGAATATTATACGAAAGTTCAACCACTGCATCGGAACACGATAAGGTAGTGCTTACATTCGTAATATCTATTCTTTGGCGTGAAATTGATACATCTTTTGCTAAAGCTTTGATAGGTGCAGGGATATAACCGGTAGTTTGTGCTTTAAGCATAATGTCGGTTATGGTTACTGTACCTTTCGATTCTTCAATTCTCCAACGCAAAATAGCATCTTTAACCGTAGCTTTCGAATCAATAATAATCTCTTCTTTAAACCAATCGGTTAACGATTCGTTTTCGAAATATTTTTTATCGGTAAAACGAGCATCGGGGTACGAAGCTAATTTGGTGTATGTAACACCGCCGTCGAGTGAGTATTCCAAAACCGTTTTTTGGTCTTCGGTTAGTTTTGCCAAAGCTTCAGTAATTAAAATTTTAAAGCGAAGTACAGAGAATTTCGACATATCAATTTTGTCGGTAAGTGTTGTTAGAACCTTTCGAGTTCCGGTATTACCTGACAAAGAATATGGAGATGCATACCATTCTTTAAAATCACCATTAACTAAAGTTTTATCGTTAGCAATATTCAAAATATCGCCCACTTTACCCATGGCTGCATTGTACGAAGCTTCAATACGCAACGATTGGTTTCCGTTAATGTAAGTTGGCAATGCACCTTTAAATTCTTCTTTCAGACCTTTTTTGGCATCGAGCAAAATTTCGTCGCCATTAGCATCATGCGTAAGAATTAAGTTAAAGAATACATTATCCATCTCAGCTTCACGTCCGGCTGCAATACTTAGTTTGCTGCCAAAACGAATAGAATCGCCGGCAAATAATACCGGGTTAGCTTCATTGTAAATGGCTTCAACCATTGGGTTGAAAACAAATAAACTCTTATTAATGTTAGCTTCTTTGTCGTAGAAGAAATTGTCTAACGAAGCCGAAACATGAATCGGATAACCGTCGCGTTTAATATCGGCAGGAAGTTTAGCTTTGTACAACGAACCTACATTAGTGGTGGTAAGTTTGTACAAGTCGCCTGAATTCGGATAGTTTTTAAGATAAAAGTCGAATTTAGTACCGGCAGGGTAAGCTATTCCGGTTACTTTTCCTGTATTATCTTTAGTTTGAGCCCAATTAAATTTCAACGAATCGCCACTATAAACAACCGGTTCAAAACCATTAGCATCGGTTATTAAGCTAAAAGTGTAGTCGGTAGCAATAGTTGGCAACATGAAGTTAAAATCTTGCGGATTTAAACCTTTTTCTTCGAAATCCTCGAATAAATTCGATTCGCTCGAAAGTTTTACGTTTTTAAGTGTCCAAACATCGTTACCGGCGCCTTGGTTGGTAGCTTGTTTCCACATAAACTGAGCTTTTTCAACCAAATGCTTAGCTTCAAGTTTAAATGCGAACGATGAATCGACATTAGCAGGAAGGAATCCTAGTGTACCAAAAGGAATGTTCTTGCTGGTCCATTTTACGGTTTCAAATGTTTTACCGTCGGCGGTAAACATCAAAGAAACTAATGTATTTTGGTTTTCGAGCAAGTTGTTTGCTTTGAAATCGAAATTAAGCGTATAGCCGGCTTTCAAATTACGTAAATCCATTGGTTTGGTATAGGCGTAACGAATACCATCCTTATCAAAATCAATATTTACAGGATTTGATGAATTTTCTTGATGTCCATACACTTCAAGAAAATCTTTGTTAAGGTCATACTCGTATTTAGTTTGGTCGAAAACCATTGCGGTTCCGGTGTATCCAAACAATTGGATTTGAGTTTTTACCGTTGCATTATTTTTCTCGTAAGTTTTAGGCATTTTAACGGCTAATTTACCCACCGACGATTTTGAAGCAACCGTTTCAAGAACGAGGGTATCAACAATGTTACTCCAATTGTCAAGTTGCAGCATGGCAGCACCAAATTTAATATCGGTAGGCCATTTGCCGTATGCTGTGTACGAAATAATTACGGTGTCTTGCGGATTATACTCAGGAGTATTGCCGTCGAAGTTTTTACTTAAATCTTCAACTACCAAATTTTGGTACTCTTCTGTAGTTTCATTCACAACCAAAATTTCAGTATTGGTCATTGCAGGAGCATTAGCAGCCAACGGATAAACGTAAACATCTTTACCGTCTTTATCTTTAATAAAGGCGCGAACAAAAACGTTGTATAAACCGGTAGGAACCGAATCTTTGCTTATTAACGTGGTAAATTTGCCTACACCTTTAGTTTTGGCTATGTTTACGTATTTAAAATCAGCGGTATTAGGAATCGGAACTTTAACATAGAATACATAATTTGTAGTATCGGGCCATACAATATCGGTTGCTTTGTTGTCTTTGTCCAATGCAACTTTCCAGTTGTAATCAAAATTTGTTTCTACCGTAACCGCAGGTTTTAAATCGGTACCCGGGTTTACTGCCAATTCCCACTTATAAGTATTGAAATTGTTGTATTTGGCATATTGGTCGGCCAACAAGGTAATATTATAGCTTGCAGGTATGGTCTTTACATCGTACGCAACTTCATTCGATCCGGAAATTAGTTGTATATTACTGATAGACCATGTGTTTTCATTCAACATTGCAGCTTCTTGTTTCCAGCGGAAAGAGGTTGTTTTACTTAACAAAGCTTTCGGAATGCTAATTTCGATGCCGGTAGCACTTGTTTCAGGTAAACGCTTAATGCTTGCATATTTCGATTTGTCGTAAACAAGTGTGGTGTAAGTTTTACCATCGTCGGTCGAAATTTCCAAATAAGGAAGCGTAAATGCAGTAGCATAGGTAATAGTTGCCGAATAATCGAACTTAATTTTAACAGGTTCGCTCATTGCAGCCAAATCGAAAGTATTGGTAATTGCATTTCGGTCGCCTGCTTTGTAGAAATACAATGAACCTGTCCAAGAAGTTCCTTCAACGGTTTTGAAATCGGCAGGAGCTGCTAAGGTTTTAACATCTGCCAAACGCAAGTTCGGGTAAGTAGTGTTATCGAATGCATAATATTTTACATTCACGTCCATATTACCGCTTCCGTCGTCGGTAAATCCGGCAGCTTTAAGTTGGTCGGCAGTAGGAAATTTAACACCTGTTAGTGTTACTTCACCGGTTTTATTGGTTTCGTAAAACGTATAGCGCTTATTTCCGGCTTGTTCCATTGTAAACCCAAAGCGTAAAGCACTGCTTGCAGGGAAACCGAAAGTGCTGTATTTATAATTAACAGCTTCAGCAAATTGGTAGTTGGCCGCAAGTTTCTCAACCGAAATGGTTGGGTAAATCATGTTAATGCTCTGAGTGGCAATTACAGTTTTTGCAACGCGCTCTCTTACAACTCTAAAAGACATATTTGATAAAACAGCCGCATCATTTTTTAACCTAATTCCTAAATAAACCCATTCTCCGGCATTGACCAATTCAATGAATTTTTCAGGAAGTTCTTTGTAAACACTTATATCGTTTACCTGTTTGTAGTAGCCTTCTTTTTTCGTAACAATTAAGCTGTCAAAAACTTGAAATCCCCAATCATTTACCGGATAATACACAAACTCAATTTTACCTTCGAAATCGTTGTTCGTATATAAAGTAAAGCCTACCTTATCGCCTTTTTGAAAATAGCCAGCGCTATAAGTATTCCCATAATAATGTATTCTGCTTTCTCCATCAGGATTGTAATTCGAAGTAATATTATTATTCCTAACAATTGTATAGTCACCAGTCACCCAAGGATTGTTTTCAATGTACAACCTAATGTTAGGCGTTGGTCCGTATTCGCCCGAAGGTATGGTTCCACTAATGGTTCCAGTTTTAGCGGTGTTAATTGCGTCGGTTATAGGAAGGCTTGCAATTGTTTTCCACTCGGTGCCGCCACCTAATTTAGGTGCTTCAATTTCGAGCATCATAACCGATTTTAGGTTGGTTACCACCTGACCTACAAGTTTATATTCAACTTGCAAATTACTTCCGGCAATAACGTAATCTGTTCCGCTATCGGTTATGCTTTTGCTTACTTTCGTAATTTCAACACTTGCTTGTTCGATAGTAAAATTAAGGGTGTTTTGTACCACCTTCGCTTTATGCGCTGCTCTAACATATAAGGTTTGAAATCCGTTGTCAATAGGAGCAACAAAACTAAAATCTTCAATACTTGTAAGGGTTTTAAGCCAAGTGCTTCCATAATAAACTTGAAATAAGGTACCGGCAGGGTAATTTCCTAATTTGTTAATTACCTTAATAGGAACATTGCTTCCGGGGTAAATATCAACTCCGTCGGGTGTTCCGTGTGCCAATTGGAACGAAGGAATTTTTGTGTAGAAACTGCTCGTGAGGCTCTGAGCAATTACATTTATAACCCCCGAATTTTTGAAAACAACATCTTTTAATTCCCAAGCATGTAAGTCTTCGCCCATCGTAGTATTCGCCTGACGAATTCGGAATCGGGTAGTTGCCGATGCTATGGTTTTATATACAGCATTTGTGTCGGCTATAACAATCAATTCGCCCGTTGTTCCTACACCTTTTTCGCCACCAAGCTCAATTCTGCGAATAAGGTTCCAAACAGTACCGTTTGTAGAATATTCAACTAAAATATCGGCTTCTGCTGGAGGAATTTGTTCCGAAATACGTCGTAAATTGAATTCCAGCGTAGTGCCCAAAGTGCTTGTAATATTTTGCACTTCACTTACAAACGAACGTTCGCCTGATTGTGTAAAATCAATTTGGGTACCGGCACGGGTTCCGCCTTTAATAGTTGAGGCAGCAGTAACTAAAGCTACGCTCGGACCTACACCGGTTTGAACGGTAGCTTCGGTTTTATTAATAGCAAATACTTCCAAATTTGACCATTGATCCCAATCATCGGATGTATTTACCGGTATATTTACAAGCAATTCGACCTCGTTGTTGGCTTGGTCGGTTTTCGATACTGTGGTAGTTAGGAAGTTCTTTCCTTTATGTCGAATAAAGAATTTATAATCGGCCAAAGTCATGTTGGTCGTTTTAGCCTTCACTCTTATTTGGTCACCGGGGTATCCGGGGAATGTAGTATTTACAATATTACCATTTACAGGGTTGGCTATTTCAGTAATAGCAATAGTTTTGTTGGTAGTAGGTGCTTGGTTAAAAATGTACTGACCAAATGGGGCAACACCCGATGGCAACACTTTAACTACTATAGGAGTAAGCTGCTCACCTTTAAAAAGGTTTATTGAACCAACGTACACTTCGTATTCGTTAGTATTAACCCCAACTGTGTTTTTTTGTCGAAGTCTGAACTGTGTAGTTGCGGTTAAAGCACCTGCAGGAAGTGTATAAGTAAAAGTACCACTACCGGTACCGGAGTGTATAAATGAATCGGAACCGGTATTTATTACAGTCCACGATGTTCCGTTGGTAGAAAATTCTAATACCATTCCGTAGTCTTCAGGAATAAAGTCAACTAAAGAATAGTTGACAGTCAATCGAATGTCACCTACAGTTTCGCCAAATAAATTAAACGGTTTAGAAATAAAGTACCGATTACCGGATTGATTAAAATACATATCGTTGATCCAATAATTAACCCCATTACTTGCAAACTTATGGGTTTCTGCATCGTCATCTACTCTAAACGTAGTTTGATAATCGAATCGACCGGTAAAATGACCTACCACAAATTTAAACCCGTTTGCATCGCTCACGGTGTCAACTTTTGCACTAAATGTATTGGTTGTAATAGCCGGGTCGGGAAATGAAAATTCATATAATTTTCGTGCTTTTGTTAAATTATTTTCATTTTCGAAGTAATCAACGTAGTAAAAATAAAATTTATCGCCCTTGGCAAAATTTGCCATGTTTAAAATTGAAGCTTTTACCGTGGCACCTTTAGTTAAGGTTCCAGGGGCTGTTGTTTTCGCTGCGTCGCTGTCAATGTCGAAAGCTTTTTGAGCAATCGAATTAGACGAAAGGGCAACAAACAAAAAAGCAAACAGCCAAACGGCTAAATGATAACTTTTTTTGTATATCGTATCCATAAAAATTAAATTAATAAATTAATTAAAATAGCATAAAGCCTACACGAAACGTGTTCGATACAACCGTATTAAACTGCGAGGTTTTGGTTTTATCTCTGAACAATTGCGTTCCGTAATTAACTTGAGCATGGGTAGTGAAGCCGTATTCAAATCCTATTTCGGTTCCGAAATAGAATCGCTTGCTCCTGTAGAAGTCAATACCTGCAAATGTGTACCCGCCGAGTGTATAATAACCGCGGTTGGTAAAATTTACAATATTATCAATGTCGTAGGCTCCTGTAACAGGCATTCCAACCGAGGTGTGCTTACTGAATTGGGCTAAGTCGAATACAAAATCGACACCAAAATATGGCGACAAATTTTCGTTTGAACTTAAATGGTATTCAAAACCGGGTCTGAAAGTCATATAATTATGCTTCAGCACCGTCTGCGGCACTTCCTGGTTGCTATTAGCATTCACCCATGTGCTTAGCCTTACTGCCATGTTTTCAGCAATAAAATATCGGAATTTGATGAACCCCGGAGTAAGCAATGCACCATCAGAAAAATTTGGGCTGCTCGTCAACTCTATTGTTAATGTACTACCTGAAGTACTTTCGCTTTGTGCAAAGCTGCGATTTACTCCAAAAAATAGTATTATAACAAAAAGAGCTACAATTTTTTTGTTCATACATTTAGAATTAAATTTAAAAGTTATAAATTGGCAAGGTTTTAGAGATAGTGAAACCATGAAAACACTTTTCAAAAGCAAGTTGCTTTTGATCCTTGTGGAATTTGATTGGGCTTTTGTTTTTCTGCTTCATAAGTTTTAAAAATAATTAATTAAACCTGATTCATGCAATAACATGCAAACAGAAAACAATACAATTTTGGCGAATACAATGTAAAATATGTTTTAAAGCAATCATTTTACTGAGACAAAAGTACAAAACTATTTTGTATAATATACAAATCAGATGTTTTTGTTATAGTGTTGTTATTTAAACGATTATGTAATTATGTTGTGTTTTTTAATTGTTTTTTAATTGTTTTTTAATCTGACCACTTTTTTGGTTTTAACCTGTTTAATTCATATGTTTTTTAACTAACAACGGCATTTATGCCGTTGTGTAAAGAATATTCTACGTGGCTTTAGCCAAAATTTAAAAATATTTTTAGGCTAAAGCCTTATATACTATTAATTTATACCGTAGCCTAAAGGCTACGGCTATTCATAAAAAAGTTCAATTCAAAAAATATTTAACATAATAAACAGTAATAAAACTACATTCTTATTCAAAATAAATATTTACTAAAGCTTTGTTTACTATACATTTAAGTGGTTTTATGAATTATTCAGGCTAATATTCAAACAATTCCTTTCAATGAATTGCTACAGCAAGTGTTTAATTTACAAGGTTTTGGTGTTGTTGATATTCCGAATAACATAAGCAAGCCATTTGTACGGAATAATTTCGTGCTTCTTGCCGGTTCCGAAAAAATTGTAATACATGGCGAAGTCGTGGGTGGCATTGTGCGAACCGGCAACCGGATACTTCTTGCGCCCCAAAGCCAAATGATGAATCGAATGTTCGTATTGATTGTTGTCCATTACCAAATAGCAGCCTTTGAGGTAATTAATTTAATTACCCCAAAGTGCAATGCAAAATTCAAACGCTTTTCAGATTGGCTGTTTGGTTAGCGATTTGGTGATTTGGTTAATTATTTAATAACTATATTGAATAAAACTATACCTTATTATTTAATTAATTAGTAATCCCACGAATATTTTTACTGCACCTGCGACGTAATCTCCGAAAACTCTTTTTTAATGGCCGAAATAGTAGCATCCAAAGGCGAATTTTCGGCTCGAGCTAGCAAATCCATCAGTATTTTCGAAAGTTCTATCGAAGGTGTACCCGGTTCTAAGCCGGCTGCGGCAGTATTAATAAGGCGGGTCATGTTTTCTTTTGCATTTCGCACCATTGCCCACGCATCTTCGCTTACATACAACTGTTGCGAAAGGTTATGCTCAAATTCTTGTCGGATATTGGCTATTAATAACTGCTGAAATTGCTTAACCGTTAATTTCGGGTCGTTGGTACGTACCAAAAGCGATTGCGGCGAAATTCGTTCCA
>JAIFNC010000069.1 GCA_020047935.1 Bacteroidota bacterium | reverse complement strand
CCCATAGCATCCAGTCCGTCAAGAACTTCGTATTCTAAATCAAATTCTTCAAATTTCAATTACTTCTTCTTTTTAAATTAAACAACCCATTTTAAAAGTGCCCTACAAAGTTACGCTTAATTTTGAAATAATTATTGATTATCTTATTTCAAAAAAGTTCAATGTTTTCTTGAATTTAAAATGAAATAATAACGACCAAATTTCACATTTACCAACTTTATAAAAGTTCAAAAACACTCAGATTTCAGGGCATAATCTCAGAACACAATCATTGCGAATACGCCCTATTATATTTTAAAACTAACAAATCTAACTCATTCCTTTCTTTTTGAACAACTTCACGTAGCTTCTATCGGAAACTTGGACATGGTGGCCAACCCATTCTTTTAAGTACGACATCAGTTCGTAAACAACAAACGGTTTATCTTGCATAAACTCGCGTTTTAGCTCAAGTATTCTATTTATAAAGCTTTTATGGTACTCTTTATGTTCAGTCTCGTTTTCGAAACCAAATTTTGCAAATTGTTGTTCTTCAAACGTAAAATGATAATTGGTGTAATCAACAATTTCATCGAAGTAAGATGCCAACATGTCTTTAGCCCTGCCTTCACGCATTCCGGCGTACAACTTATTAATCAAATTAATCCAATTATAATGTTGTTTATCAATTACATCAATATTTAGAATAAAGTCATCGCCCCATTTTAACAATACACTGTCATCAATTTCCGGAATTTCGATGCTATTGCCGCGTAATAAACTTTCTAACTCACTAATTTTAAGCAAATACGAAAACTCGCGAGCTACCAATTTTTCGGTAATTGCACTACGCTGAACTTCATTCTTTTCGGTCTCGGTGTGGTCTTCCATAAAAATAATAATCTGCGAATCGCCCGATACTGAAGTTTTAACAATTGAGTATGAAACAGATATTTCATTGCCATCGCGACTCAAAATACGCGAGCGCTGTTTGCGAAACGGAATATTAAGCACTTCAGAAGCCAAAAATTCGGTAATATTATCGTACAAATCAACCGACGATTCGGTTGATAAAAACACAGTAAAGCTGTTACCTGCAACATCTTGATATGAATAACCGGTTAGCAATTCGGCGGCATGATTTATAAACTGAACATTTCCTTTACTGTCAAAAACGAACACTGCATTTATACTTGATTGCAGAATAATTCGGTATCTTTTCTCACGAATTTCAATTTCGTGCAATTTCGATTCGTTTTCGGCAGTTAATTTTCGAATAGTTTCCATTTGGTTCTTCTCACGTTCGTCCAGCTTTCGTTGGGCTTGGGTAAGCTTTTCAAAATTTCTGCGCAACAGCATTTCCTTATTAATTGCATCTTGCTGAGCAGCTCGCATACTTTCTATGGTATTACGCATGGTTTCTTCCTGTTTCTGCATTTCGTGCGCTTGCTTTTGCGACTGTTCCAACAGTTGTGCTGTTCGCAAGTTAATTTTTGCAGTGGCCAACGATGCGGCGACGTTTTCGGCAATTCGCTCAGCCAATTCTATTTCAAAACTGCTAAACTTGTTAAATCCGGCAAGTTCTATTACGCCCAAAACATCGTTTTCTACTTTAAGCGGAACAATAAGTAACACACTCGGGTTTGCATCGCCCAGCCCGGATTCTATTTCAATATAATTTTCCGGAATTTCGGTCATGTGCATGGTAAATTTTTCTAATGCACACATACCAATCAATCCTTCACCGATTCGAATACGTTTTTCCAAATATTTTTTTCGATTATAAGCATAAGCAGCTCTAAGCTCCAAATACTTATCGTCCATATTTTCTTCAACAACAAACAAGCCTCCCTGATTAGCTTTTAAATACTTAACCAAGTTTATAATAACCTCATCGGCCAAGGCAACAAAATCGTCGGAGTTTTTACGCAAAATATCGCTAAAAGTATTCACTCCGCGGTTTATCCACGAACGTTGTTCGTCTTCCTGCTTGCGCTTTTGTTCTTCAATACTAGCATCCTCCAAACTTTGTTTCATGCCAAGCAAGGTATTGCCAAGAACATCTTTATCGCTTAAGGGTTTAAAATTGCTTGCATATTTTCCTTTACCAATTGCCACAGCAAATTCCGAAGTTTGCTTCATACCATCAATTACTTTATTCAATTCTTTATGAATGGTTCCAATTTCGTCTTTTGTATCAACCGAGCTGTTATCGGGCAATTCGCCAATGGCAAGTTTACTTATTCTTACTTTCAAATCTTTAACCGGTGCAACAATAATGTTTGCAATATAAATTGAAATTAAAACAGACAGCAGCAACCCGAAAAACATGAGCGCAATAGTTTCTATCATTACAAACGCAGCTATTTCAGAAGCTTCCTCGGCAATTGCAACTCCGGTTTTTGTGCTTAACGCTTGTGCTTCCTCCATGCGCTGAATTACAACGGTTGCACTGGAAACAATAATTTGTTGCTGGTTTTTAATTTTTGCCTCTATATTTTTTGTAGCATCTACGGCGGTTGTATTTTCAAATTCTTCAACCTCTTCGTCCACTTCTTCTACCTGAAAATCGAGATTTACCGAGGCTGCAGACAAGCCTTCGAGTTCAGCTTTTAAACTGTTCACATTGGCAAACGAAGGAAGAATTAATTCATCATAAACACTTTTTGCTTCATTTACAACGGTTACAATACGCTTATCGCTTTGTGCATATTGGGTACTAAGCACTTCGTATGCTTTAAAAAACCTTTCGAACTCAGCCGTAAGCGAATCGGAGGCTGCCAGATGACTTAGCCACCATTGGTCTTTTTCTATCTGATTTTCGGCATGAATAAGCTGCATCAATGTATTCATTTCAGACTGAAACACATATTTTATGCGCTGTTCGGCAGCTTCGATAAGGATACTTTGCTGTACCGCATTTTTTTTAATATTAAGCCTAAGCAAAACATTATACTGATTAAAACCCGTTATAAGCAATATAAAAGAAACAAAAACGAAGCCTATAAGCAGCTTGTTTCTAATACGTAAGTTGGCAAGAAATTTTTTCATCGGAACAATAATTAACTAAAGTTCGAAATACGATTACAAAGTTAAATAAAAAGCTAAATTTACTAAATAAACCCAAATTAAAAAATATTGGGCGTATTTTATTCAATTATTTTAACCAAATGCATATTCACCTTTTAAAAATAAAAAATATATACGGTTTTAATATAATTTCAGTTTGCGTATAACCAAACCAATGTCAATAATTAAGGCAAAGTTCTTGCCAAATGCTACCGCATATTTCTTAAAAAAAAGCAATTCAACCTGATTCTATCCTTCAGCCGACCGTACTAACTTGCCGTACGGTTAATTTCATTGGCACGCACTTTTTTAAGCCACGGTACAAAGGACTGAATCAAATTTTTTCGGGCTACAATTTCAAGTTTATCTGCATGTAACCGCACATTTACCGTTCCGTTATTCATATGTACAAGTTTCTTTTTTACACTCGAAAACTGCCAACCCGACTCTGAATTGCCTTGAACAACACATTTAAAACCGGAGATTTGTAAAATGTCTTCGCATTGTTTTTTAAGTTCATCCAATTTTTCGTACCGACTTATTTGCAATATTGTTTCGCGATTAACAAATGAATTTACAGCAGCATTTAAAATTGGAGCAAAAGCCAAAATTAAATAAGACGAATTAATTAGTTTTTCAAAGGTAAGCCCCAAAATTCCGATAAAAAGTATAAGTACAATTAAATTAAAAACAACAAAACCAATTACTGCTGCCTTAGCAAACATTCGGTAATCGAAACTACCGCGTATAATATCTACCTTCATAAAATTGTTATTACAGTTTCTTTGTTAATGCACTAATCTTTAACAAATTGAAAAACATTAAGTTTTTCGTCGGTTTTAATTTTTAGCAAATAGATGCCTTTAGCAAAACTTGAAATTTCGATATTAAATTCAGATACTGTTCCTAATGTATCTTTGAAATACACAATTTTTCCATTCAAATCGGTAATTTCGAGTTTGCTTAAATTGAAATTACTAAGGTTTGATAAGGTTAAAACGCTTTTAGCCGGATTAGGAAACAGGATAATATTCGAATTATTTATCATTTCTGCAGCCATAGTAATTACCGAATTTCGTGAAATTACGTCCTTATTGGGGTCAAAAACAACCGAACTTACCGAAAAATCAATCGGAATGGTGAATACTTGCGTTTTACTTTGAATTTCGAGCTCAACAATTTTAAATTGCGAAGAATTTTGCAATTTTATCGGAATTTTGCACTCAAAATAATCTACCGAACTATGGGTGCTTGTTTGCGAAACTTCAATTTGCAATTCGGTAGCCGATTTGTGTTTATATTTAATATCGAAAACAGGATAACCTTGCCCGTAAACCCAGTCGGCAAAAAACTTAGTCAAATTTCTGCCCGAAACTGCTTCAAAGTGTCGTTGTACATCGGCTGTTTTAGCGTAACCTGCCTTTAAAACCGGGTCGTTCAAATAATTTTGGCAGGCAGCAAAAAACTGCTCGTCGCCCACCAATTTACGCAAGGTGTGCAAAACCATTGCACCTTTATTGTAGGACAACCGCGAACTGAAAACGGTATTAATATTCATAGTATCGGTAACAAACAACGAGCCGTATGTTTGCGAAGTTACACTCGAAATTTTGCCCGTTTTCCATGCAAGCCAAGTTTGTTCGCCCAAGCCGTGTTCGCAACTTAAGCCTTCGAGGTAGGTTGCAAAACCTTCGTTTACCCAAATATCGGCCCAACTGCCGCAAGTAACATGGTCGCCAAACCATTGATGTGCAGCCTCATGCGCAAGAAGCATTTTTTCAAAACCGCCTAAAAAAGTCATGGTTTGATGCTCCATGCCCCCGCCCCAACCAAATTGTGCATGTCCGTATTTTTCGTTGGAAAACGGATATTCTATAAACAATCGATTGTAAAGTTCTATAATAGGAATTAGGTTTGGTGTGTTTGCTTTTGCATACTCTAACGATTCGGGATATACATAATTAAGAATTTGCAGTTTTCTCCCGCCCGTAAGGTTAACATAATCGGAATATTCAACATAATTAGTAACCGCAATGGCAACCAAATAGGCTGCAATCGGATGCCTGTGTTTCCAATGTACCGTTTTGAAATCGCCTACCACATCTTCAGCAATCAAAACTCCGTTCGAAGCTACTTTATTTACTTTCGGTGTTTTAACATAAATATCTATTGAGTCAATTTTATCCACCAAATCCTGCTTGCAAGGCCACCACTCCATAGCACCGTATGGTTCTGAAAGCGTCCAAACTATAGGCGAACCGGAATGGTAGCTTTGTTCAAAAGCACCAAACCCGGAAGTAGTTGGTGCGCCCTGATAATAAATAGTAAGCGAATCGTAAAAACTTTTCTCACCAACTTTCTTTAAAGTTATACTCAAAACATTATTACCGGTAGTAAAATCGAGTTCTTCACCTTTACTAATAACAGCATTGACGGTAAGAGCCGACGAAAAATCGAATTTAATATGCGAAACATTATCGGCGGTATACTGCAACTCAGTATATACATTCCCTTTAATGTATCGGCTGCTCGGGTCTATTTCCCAAAAGACTTTATGGTATTTTACATCGAAATTGAGCCCGGCAACGCCAACAAAATTTGCAAACATTCCGGTTGACGAATAAACAAATAACAAAGCGATTAATAAATTTTTCATAGCATACATAATTTCAATTAATACTGTAAAATTGGTAAAAAAGAATCTTTTATGTTCTTTTGCAAAATAGACCGTAAAATTAATTATTTCAATTAAAAAAATGGAAATAGATACGCTGATTATTGAATTTATAAAAAAACACCATGTTTTAACCTTGGCCACCTCGGTAAACAACCAACCTTGGTGTGCAAATTGCTATTATGCCTATTTGGAAAACGAAAATGCCTTTGTTTTCAGTACCGACTACGCAACCCGACACGGAAAAGAAGCATTGGAAAACTCGCTTGTAGCAGCAAGTATTGTATTGGAAACAAAAATTGTGGGTAAAATTCAAGGCATTCAACTTACCGGAGTTATGTTTGTACCGGAAGGCGAATATAAAGCAAAAGCAGAAAAAAGGTATTTGAAAAAATATCCGTTTGCTCGATTAATGGAAACCAATTTGTGGGTTTTAGAACCCAATTTTTACAAACTTACCGATAATCGGTTGGGTTTTGGAAAAAAATTGCTTTGGAAAAAAGAAGCATAAGCCAATAAAAAAACCCCACTGATTTATTCAGTGGGGTTTTTCATCGAAACTAAATAATTACAAAGCATTTACATGTTTTGCTAATTTCGATTTCAAGTTGGCAGCTTTATTCTTGTGAATAACATTATTTTTTGCCAATTTGTCTAACATGGTAGTAATTTTAGGCAACATAGTTGTAGCCTCTTCTTTTTCGCCAATTCCGCGTAATTTACGAACTGCATTACGCACAGTTACTGCATAGTAACGGTTTGCTATTCTGCGGTTTTCGTTTTGTCTGATTCGCTTTTCGGCTGATTTATGATTTGCCATTATATTTTGTACGTTTAAGTGTTTTTCAATATGTAAAACCCTTCGAAATTACTCGAAGGGCTTTTCGGTGGTAGTCCATAGGGGAATCGAACCCCTGTTACTAGAATGAAAATCTAGTGTCCTAACCGCTAGACGAATGGACCGGTTAATCTGCTTGCCTCTCTTTCTTTTGGCGCTGCAAAGATAAATCGTTTTTTATATTCTAACCAAATATTTTTTCGATTTTTTTCGTATTTTTTTGAAAAAAAATCACTACAACGTTTAATACATTCAACACCAACAACTTGAATTCTTCATCGAACTTTTTCATTTGCAAATTAAATTATTTCTATAATTTAGCAATCGTAACCAACAACCGAAAAAAATGAATCATTCTACTCGTTTTTTTATTTTATTTGCTTTTATTTCAACATTTTACCTTTCAATATCGGCGCAAAGTAAACTTACAATTGACCAAATAATGCAAGAGCCAACTTGGATGGGTATATCGCCCGACAATGTTTTTTGGTCGAAAAATTCTGACATTATTTATTTTAATTGGCGAAAAACAACAGATGTAAGTACTTCCCTTTATTCATACGGGGTAAAAAACAACAAAATTGAAAAGGTTTCGGAAAAAGAAAGTAGCTATATTTTGAATAATCACGAAGTTTTTTTTAACGACAAATCGAAAAAAATAAGCGTTTCAGGTGGCACAATAATACTATACGACCTCAAATTAAACACCGAAAAAAGAATAATATCTTTTGTAAAACCAATTTACAATATAGAAATTTCGAAGAACGACAAGAAGGTTTATTTTGCCATGGAAAATAATTGGTATGCCTATACGCTTGCCGAAGGTACGCTAAAACAAATAACCAATTTTATTTTTGAAGATGCACCCTTTGAATCGAGTACTTCGCAAAAAATGAATTTAGACAACGCTTTGGAAAATGACCAGCTTTATTTATTCGATTTCTTTAAAGAAAAAAAAGCTAAACCACAAACCGATATTGAAGAAATTGAAACGCTTAAACCGCTGTATTTAGGTTCGTTGCAACTTATAAATTCACAAATTTGCCCCAACGAAAATTTCATACTATATACAGTATACAAAAGCAACGAAACCAAAGATACGAAAGTACCGTTATGGATAACCAAATCGGGCTATGTTGAAAGCACAAACGCCCGACCTAAAGTTGGATACGATGATGGAACGGTTATGCTTGGAATTATTGATTTAAAGCTCGATTCGACTTATTGGATAAAAACCGACCAATTGCCCGGAATAAATGACTTGCCAAAATTTTATTCGGAATACCCCAATGCACCCAAACAAATAAACAGAAAAACAAATGCTGTATTTTCCGGATTTTCAGCCACCGGCGAAGCATTAATTGTACTAAACGGCTCCGACAACAAAGATCGATGGATTGCGCTGCTTGATTTAAAAACCGGAATACCGAAGGTACTCGATTGGCAACATGATGAAGCATGGATTGGCGGACCCGGAATTGATTCGTATTTTTCGGGCGGAAATGTAGGCTGGATGCCCGATCAAAAATCGGTTTGGTACCAGTCGGAAGCCGATGGGTTTTCGCATATTTATACGGTAAATACTGCAACATTAAACAAAACACAACTAACCAAAGGCAAATTCGAAATATACGAACCGCAAATTTCAACCAATAAAAAATGGTGGTATTTCAGTTCAAACGAAGTACACAGCGGCGAACGGAATTTCTATAAAATGCCTATTAGCGGCGGCAAACGGACTAAACTAACTTCACTTACCGGCGGCAACGAATGTTTTCTATCGCCCGACGAAACCAAAATAGCTATACTATATTCTTTCGCCAATACGCCTCCGGAACTTTATATTTCGGAAGTTGCAGAAAATGCTATTCCAAAAAAAATTACCGATTCGCAAAGTACCGAATTTAAAGCGTACCCTTGGCGTGTACCCGATTTTATAAGCTTTAAAGCTACCGACAATGCTATGGTTCCGGCACGTTTGTACAAACCCGACAAAGAAATAGCCAATGGCGCAGCCGTAATTTTTGTACACGGAGCCGGTTATTTGCAAAACGCCCACAAATGGTGGAGTACCTACTACCGCGAATATTTGTTTCACAATCTTCTGGTAGATATGGGTTATACCGTACTAGACATAGATTACCGAGGCAGTTCGGGTTATGGGCGCAATTGGCGAACCGCTATTTACCGGCACATGGGCGGCAAAGATTTAAGCGACCAAATTGACGGGGCAAAAATACTTGCAAATGAACACGGAATAAAAGCCGACAAAATAGGAATTTACGGCGGTTCGTACGGTGGATTTATAACTTTAATGGCGCTGTTTACTTCCCCCGAAACTTTTGCCTGCGGCGCCGCCTTACGCTCAGTAACCGATTGGGCGCACTACAACCACGGATACACTTCGAACATACTTAACACACCTGAACTTGACAGCATTGCATTTCGTCGCAGTTCGCCAATTTTTTATGCCGAAGGATTAAAAAAACCATTGCTTATTTTACACGGTATGGTTGATACCAATGTACACTTACAAGATGTAATTCGATTATCGCAACGCCTAATTGAGCTAAAAAAAGAAAATTGGGAAATGGCGCTCTACCCCGTTGAAGACCACGGTTTTAAAACACCGACAAGCTGGACTGATGAGTACAAACGAATACTTAATTTATTCGAAAATAATTTAAGAAATTAATCCGCATTACAACACTTCTGCTTAGCAATTTTTGCTGAGCAGAAGTGTTGTTCATTTACAAAACCTCCAATATTTTTTCCGGTGGGTCGGCTATTACTGCCTTATATTTTCCTACTACAATTGGTCGTTTTAGCATTTGTGGGTTTTCGCAAATTAATCGAATCCACTCGGGTTGAGTAAAACTCAGACCTTTACAATGTTTTTTAAATTCCGGCTCTTGTGTACGCAGCAACTCTTCGGCTTTTGCATTCATTTTCAACAGTATAACCTGGACATCATCTTTGGTAATAGAGCTTTTAATATAGTCAATTACCTGAAAATCGATTCCTTTTTGCTCCAAGAACAGCAGTGCGGCTCTACTCTTTTTGCAACGAGTATTGTGATATATTTTTAACATAGCGCTATAAATTTCCTTTTTTCCCTCCGTATTCCATTAAATACGCTTTAATGAAATTATCCAACTCGCCATCCATTACCGCTTGTACATTCGAAGTTTCAAAATCGGTTCTATGATCTTTAATCATTTTATACGGATGCATTACATAACTTCGTATTTGCGACCCCCACTCTATTTTCATTTTAGTGCCTTCAATTTCAGCCTGCCTTTCGCGACGTTTACGCAATTCCAGTTCGTACAAATGCGATTTAAGAATTCGTAACGCATTTTCCCTATTTTGCAATTGCGAACGAGTTTCGGTATTTTCTACCGAAATGCCCGAAGGTGCGTGTTTGACGCGTACACCGGTTTCTACTTTATTTACGTTTTGTCCCCCTGCCCCACCCGACCTAAATGTATCCCAACTTATGTCGGCTGCATTTATTTCTATTTCAATAGAATCGTCGATTATAGGCGAAACAAACACCGAAGCAAACGAGGTATGTCGCTTATTTGCAGCATCAAACGGCGACAAGCGCACTAACCGATGTACACCGCTTTCGCTTTTTAAATAACCATAAGCATATTCGCCTTGGAACTGGTAGGTAACCGACTTAATTCCGGCATCGTCGCCATCCAAATAGCTTACTTCCTTTACGGTATAGCCTGCTTGCTCGGCATACCGAACATACATCCGCGAAAGCATTTGTGCCCAATCCTGACTTTCAGTACCACCGGCACCGGCATTAATTTTCAAAATGCAGCCCAACGGGTCTTCCTCTTCGCGCAACATATTTTTAAACTCAAGGTCTTCAATATGTTTAATTGTTTTATAGTAAAGCTGTTCGGTTTCTACTTCTGAAGCCTCGCCGGTTTTGAAGAAATCCCAAACTACCATAAAATCGTCATATAATTCAACAATTGATTCAAAACCGCCGGTCCATTTTTTAATGTCCCTAATTTTTTTCATTTGCTCTTCGGCACTTTTGGCATCGTTCCAAAAGCCCGGAACCTGAGTTTTTTCTTCTTCGTTGACTAAATCAATCTGTTTATTTTCGATGTCAAAGAAACCTCCTTAACGATTCCATTCGTTCCGCAAGATTTTTAATCTGTTCGGTCTGTAGCATATTAGTTTTTTCACGTAAATAAATAACTTCCAAAAGTAGAAAAAAAAGCTCAATCAATTCATTTTTATCAAAAACTTAACAATTCAATTGAACAAACTTGCCAAATTTTGTAATTATAAAAAAAAGCTGTATTTTAGAGTAATTTTAGTTTATGAAAAAGAAATCGAAACGCAGGCCGGTATTTTTGCCGCCAAATAATGTGTCGCAAAAAGTTGGTTTGCCGCCGGGTAGCTTTGTATATATGGGGCACAACCGGTACGATGCTCCAACCATTTGGTACTTTCATTATACCGAAAACAACTTGGCTGAAAGCCCCAATTCGCCGGTTGAACAGGCAATTATTCTCAATAATGAAGCCAATGTAAAATGGGTAAATATTGACGGTTTGCATGATGTTGAACTAATTAAAGAGCTATGCCACGGATACGGCATAGACGACTTAATTGCGGAGGATATTTTGGATACCGAACACCGCCCCAAAATAGAAATTCTTGAAAATTATTTGTTTATAACGCTTAAAATGCTGTCTTTTAAGGCCGAAAACTTAGAAAAAGAACAAATCAGTATTGTATTGGGTAAAGATTTCGTGCTTTCGTTTCAAGAAAAAATAGGCGATGCATTTGCCCCAATTAAAGAGCGAATTAGAAATAAAAGCAACAAAATAAGAACCGAAGGTGCCGACTATTTATATTACAGTTTGATTGATATAGTGGTAGATAATTATTTTTTGGTAATCGAAAAAATAATAAACGACATAAATATACTTGAAGAACAAAGCTTTACCAATCCTTCGTCGGAATTATACGATGAAATACAAAACAATAGAAAACTGTTGATTGCTGTACATAAATACATTTTTCCGCTCCGCGAAGCCATATACAAATTACGGCAATCGAAAATTGAGTTAATAAAGCCCGAAACCCGCAAATATTTCGACGATATATTAGACCACTCGGAGCATTTGCTCGAAAACATTGAAACGGCACGCGAATTAAATAATTCGCTTAAAGACACCTATTTATCAGAGTTAAGCCGTCAGACAAACCGCATAATGCAAGTGCTTACGGTTTTATCGACCATTTTTATTCCACTCACTTTTTTGGTAGGTGTTTATGGCATGAACTTCAAAATTATGCCCGAACTGCAAACCGATTACGGATACTTTATACTGTGGGGCTTTATGTTAAGCCTTTCGTTTTCGCTTTTTATTTTCTTTAGAAAGAAAAAATGGCTTTAGCTGCTTAATTCTTTAATTCTTCTTTTTTGAAACCATTTCGCAACTCAATTTATTGGTGCCCGGCACGGAACTGCACTTACCTGCGGGTATATCCTTTCGTTTAAAAACAAACACCGGAATTGCAAAAAGTATCATACAAAAAGCAACTATTGCTATGGTCGCAAACACAATATTCATTCGATTTAATTTGCTTAAAATTCAATTCCAATAACCAACACATCATCTGTTTGTTCGTGTCCGCTGCGCCATTCGGTAAACGCAACATCCAAACCCTTCTCCTGTTCAATCATCGATTTGTGAATATTTTCTTTCATTACAGAAAGAAAATTTCGGAATAAGAATTTTTTATTGTGCGGTCCGCCAAATTGGTCTTCAAAACCATCCGAAAACAAGAAAACCTTAGCACCCGGTTCAACATCAAAAACTTTTTCGATAAACTCTTTGTTTTCGAATGCCAAGAAATCGCCACCAATGCTATAATAATCGCCTTCAATAATTTCAAATTTTTCATTTTGATACAACACAATGGTCTGATTCGTATTTACCAAATGCACCCGACGATTATCTATATCGTATTTCATTAAACTTATTTCCAATCCGTCGGTGGCCTCTACATTACTATTACGCTGATGGAGTGCATTAATTACCCCTTTGTCGAGAGCGTGCAAAACGGCTACCGGATTATCTATTCGTTTCTCGTTTACAATTTCATTTAATAACGAATAGCCCATCATACTCATAAACGCACCGGGAACACTATGTCCGGTGCAGTCAACTGCTGCCATCCAAACCGTTTGATTATGCCGTACATACCAGTAAAAGTCGCCGCTTACAATGTCGCGCGGTCTAAAATACACAAAAGAATGCGGAAATTCTGACCTAATTGCAATGTCGGCAGGCAAAATAGCTTTTTGTATCTTACTTGCATAGGTTATACTTTCGGTAATTTGAAGATTCTTTTTCGTAAGTTCGTCCTTTTGTTTGGTAAGTTCGTCTTTTTGCTCTTCAATTTTTCTATTCTTTACGTTCAATTCGAAATTTGTTTGTTCGAGTTCGGTACTTTTGAGAATAATTAATGCATTTTTTTCTTCAAGTGCAACATTTGTCTTCCGAATAGTTCGGTACAAAAAAACCATCCAAGCAACAAAAATTAACAACACAAAAAATGCAATAATAAAATAATTTCGCAAATTTTTCTCGTATCTAACCTGTGCTTCCTGTTCGCGTATTTTACTTTCTTGTAACTGTTTTTCCTGCTCCAAATTGGTAATTTCCAATTGTCGTTGCCGGTTTAATATAGTTGAAGTAATGAGCGAATCTTGTGTTTCATTCAAAATTTTCGATTGCAAACTAAGCTCGCGTTCGGAGCGAAATCTAGCTGAATCGACCTCGCGAATTCGGGCTGCACTTTTGGATGCAAAATCTTTGAATTCGCTTTGCTTCATATGCCTATCTAATCGCACAAAGTCTTCGTAGTATTGCATTGCCTTATCGGCCTGACCTAACGCATTGTAGTTTTCGGTTAAACCGCCATAGGCGCTTCGCAACATAATTAAATTATTCAGTTCCAACGCAATGTTAAGCGCCTCATTATATGCGCTAATAGCTTTTTGTCGGTTTTCGGTATAGGTATAAATAGATGCCAAATTCAGTAATTCAGATACAATGGCTTCTTTATATCCGCCACGTCGTTTCATTGCCAAACTTTCGGAATACGCTGCAATCGCATTTTCATTGTCGCCTTTTTCGTAATAAATTTGACCTAAAATATTATACAATCGCTCCACTCCGCCGGTGTTGCCAATTTTCTTGGTTAAATCCTGCAATTCTTTGAAACTTTCTACCGCTCTATCGAGCGAATTTTCTTTCCAATAGGCATGCCCAAGCTTATTTAAGTAATAAATAATATTGTTGGTATTATTTGACTGTCTGGCTTTATCTAACTGTATTTTAAGTGCTTCCGTATTTTCCGTTTGACCAAAAGCAGCCATAGTAACCATTAATCCGAAAATAACGAAAACAATTATCTTAATTCTCATTCGTTGATACTTTTAAACTGTAAATATTTTTTGTAACACAAGCTTTGAAATCTATTCAACCTATGTGCCATAAATTATAAAATTGGCATTAAATCGGTAATTTTATTTTTCGCAATAAAAACTAAACTCTTTAACGCTTATGTTTCCTAACTTGTCGGTTGCTTTTAGAGCAATTATATATTTCTTATCGGTTACAAATCCTTTTAATTGCGCAATATATGGAACAAATTCGGCTCCGTTTACCGAAACCCAAAGCTGCTCGACTCCGGTTTGCGCATCGAAAGCTGCCGGCCAAAGCTGAACATGCTGCGGATAAACCGGCAATGTTTCGTTTTCGATAATTTTATTACCAAACGATTTTATACTGAAAGACAAATTTAACTCCGGTGCTGTTGCATCGACGCTGAATTCGAAACTACCGCCGGTATTATTATTTACATTATCGTAACCGTAATAATCTATGGTTGTATAACCTTGTTTTTCAACTACAAACGGTTGCAAATAATCAATTTTAGCCAAGGTGTTTATACTGTAATCAATATTTTTTAAGCCCGATTCGGCATCCATTCCTTTCAATTTTATTTTTGTACGCGGGCTTATATACATAGTATCGCGCATTTTAAAAGTTGAACCCACATATTCATAAGCTAATTCAGGTCCCAAAACATCGACATACGAAGTAGTGCTTCGAATACTTTGAATAACCATATGCGTGCTGTTACTCACATTATCGTAGGCATAAAAAGTTATCGTAACATTTCCTGCCGAACTTGAAATATAGAATGGTTTTTCGTACTTAACCAATTCACCATTATTTATTTTATACTTGATTTCGCGTACGCCCGATTTATTATCGACTGCTGAAAGTTTTAATTTGGTTCTGCCTGACGAAAAGGCTTTTCCGCCTACAAAATACTTGTCGCCTTCCACTTCATCAAGTACAATTGGCGGTGTTTTATCGAGCCAAAATTTATATACTTGCTCAGACTCGGTATTATTTACCTTATCGGTTGCATAATAATTTAACGTATGCTCGCCTTCTTCCATAAAATCGAGCATAATTGGCGTTTTATAACTTTTCACTTCACCCGAATCAATTTGATAATATATACCTTTTACCCCGGAAAAAGCATCGGTTGCACTTAAACTAATGCTTGCACGAGGCGACAAAACATCGTTAAATCTATCGCCTGCAATCAGCTTATCGGTTTTAGGAGCTGTAAAATCGGGAAAAAGTTTTCGAAATTTCGTATTTTCATCGTTACCAACACGGTCGAAGCCATAATATTTAAGCTCATATAATTTTTCTGCGGAAAGAAGTGCTTGCTTATCGTATGCGGTATAAACTTGTCCATCAATTGAGAATAATATACCATCAACGCCCGAAACTTCATCGGTAGAGTTTAAATAAACGACACCGGATTGGCCAATAAAAAGCGTATCGCCTTTTGAAAAAAAGTTTTTTGTTTGGTAGGTAATTGCGGTAGAAGGAGCTTTGCTGTCGGCATAAACTTCAAAAACCAAATCGCGCTTTGGTAAAATATATTCCTTTGTAATCGGGTCTGTAAGCCATGGAGTGCGAATGGTATTTAATCCTTCGTTGCTAAAATACAACGGATTGGTATATTTGGCCGAAACTTCACTTTTTATTTTGATAACTCCTTCAGCATTTTCGGAATTCGCTAAATAAATGTAAACGGGCAACTCTTTATTAATAAAAAATCGTCCGTTTTCATTGGTATACGTTTTTTTCTCGTGCGAAATTCGTTGCTGCGCAAATCCGAAATTCAACATAAGAAAAACAAGTAAAATCGAGGCACTAAATCTGTTCATAATTCAAACTAATTTTACCGAATACTATAGGCTGTAAAACAACTACAAATGTGCACTTTTTTTTCGATAAAAATAAAAGAAAAAAAGCATAACTGCACTATATTTTAATAATTTCACAAAAAAAGGATAAAGCGCAAATGTTTATTTACAATTTGCATTATTTTCTTCAAAAATGCATATTTTTGTTTTTTATTTCTAGAAACCTAACATTAAATTTAAAAACGAAAATTATGAAAATGAGTTTCAAATACCTTCAACTTTCAGTAATCCTATTAATTTTTAGTTTTACTGCTTGTCAGAACCAAATTTCGAACCAAACCGAGCAAAAAGAGAATTCAGATTTTTTAGTTTCGGGCACCGCATGGTTTCAGCAATCGGCTGAAGCTAAAGCTGTTTATTTGCAAACTTACCATTTATCGAAAGATATTTTGAAAAAAAACATTGCCAATTCGGTTACCAAAAAGCCCAAAGCGTTGATTGTTGATATAGACGAAACAGTTTTGAACAACAGCCCTTACGAAGTTAAATGTATAGCCAACGGCACCGAATATAATTCGGAAACATGGAACGAATGGGTAATGAAAGCTGAAGCTGAAGCCTTGCCCGGCGCAGTTGAATTTTTAACCTACGCCAATTCGTTAAATGTGGATGTTTATTACATTTCGAACCGACGTACTTCGCATTTGGAAGCAACCATCAAAAATTTAATTGCAAAAGGTTTTCCACAAGCCGATTCGGTGCATGTTTTATTAAAAGATTCGGTTTCGACCAAGGAACCTCGGCGCATGAAAGTGGAAGAAACCCATGAAATTATTATGCTTTTTGGCGATAATTTATTGGATTTTTCGACTGCTTTTGAAAAAAGACCGGCAGATTACGGCAAAGCGTTAATTGATGAGCAGGTTAAACTTTTTGGCACTAAATATATTATGCTGCCAAACCCAATGTATGGTTCGTGGGACGATGCGATATTGGATTGGAATAAAGACAGTACGCTTACAAATTTACAAAAAAGAAAAGCGGCGTTAAAAGGCTACTAAATAATATATTAAAAATAAATCGGAGGAAATTGCAATAACGTTCCTCCGATTTTTTATTTAGCCAAAGTGATGTTATTCAACTATGGTTATCCAACCGTATTTGTCGGCTTCATCGCCATACTGAATAGCGCGAAGTTTATTGTATAATTGAGTTGATACTTTACCCGGTTCGCCATTTTTCGAATACACATATTCACGATTTTCAACCGAATCGACAATTTTGCCAATTGGGCTAATAACGGCAGCAGTTCCGCATGCGCCAACTTCTTCAAACGACCCTAATTCATCAATAGCAACCGGTCGGCGTTCTGCTTTTAGTCCCAGTTCTTGGGCTAATTGCAGCAGGCTCATATTGGTAATTGATGGCAGAATTGAATCGGATTTTGGAGTAATATAGGTATTGTTTTTTATTCCGAAAAAATTAGCCGGGCCGCATTCGTCAATATATTTTTTCTCTTTTGCATCTAAATAAATTACACTTGCGTACCCTTCGGCATGTCCTTTTTGAAGCGAAGTTAAACTGGCAGCATAGTTTCCACCTACTTTATATTTGCCGGTTCCGAGCGGTGCAGCTCTATCAAATTCGCGTGCTATAAGCATATTTACCGGTTTAAAACCTTCTTTAAAGTAAGGACCAACCGGCGTAACAAATACAACAAACATGTATTCGGTTGCCGGCTTAACGCCAACTTGCGGCCCCGAACCAAACAACAGCGGCCTAACATACAACGATGCACCCGACTCGTAAGGCGGAACAAATCTTTCGTTCAGTTTTATTGCGGTCATAGTGGCTTTCAAAAATAAATCGTTCGGCACTTCGGCCATAAGCACTCCGCGTGCAGAGCTTTGCATACGTGCAGCATTTTCTTCCCAACGAAATAAGCGTACTTTGTCGTCTTTTCCTTTAAAAGCTTTTAAACCTTCGAATGCTTCCTGACCATAATGCAAGCCGGTGGCAGCCATGTGTATATTTAACATTTCCGAAGAACTAATTTCTAACTCGCCCCATTTACCGTTGCGATAATAGCAGCGTACATTATAATCGGTTTTTAAATAACCGAAGGGTAAGTTTTTCCAATCGATGTTTTCCATGTTGGTGTTGTTATTGATGAAAAATGTGTTTAAATTAATTCGCCAAAATTATATAATTTATCTTAAAGCTTGTAAAAACTTAAAATGTTATACAACCATTAAAACAAATAAAAAAACAAGGCGAAACGTTTTGCAAAAGTAACGCTTCGCCTGTTCAAAATAAATGAAAAAAATCAGTTATTCTTCAATTAATCCGGAAATACGCTCAATTTGCATTTCTTTATTAACTTGTCGCATTTTTCCGGCTGTTTCAGTAAAAAATTGATGTCCAGCCAAAAATTTAAGTTGCATTTTATTCCATAAATTTTTACTGCTCATCAAATTTTGCACTTTTAATTCTTCGTACAACATGTCGGAAACCGGAATAAAATCGCGTCGTCCCAAATAGTCCAAGTCGGCATCGCAAATAATTTGTTCCAGCTTGGTTCGTGGTGTTGGTGGCAGTTGGGTAGCCATAATAATTCCTTTAATAACGTCAATTTGCTCCCTACTGTAGCCAAATTTAGGCAGATAATCTTCAACAATTTCGCAGCTTTTTTCTTCATGCCCTTTAGAACCGTAAATCTGCCCCGAATCGTGAAACAAGGCAGCTGTTTTGAGCAGTAATAATTCTTCTTGATTTACCCCCTCGCCTGAACCAATAATTTCGACACCGATGGTAACATCTATAGTATGCTTCAAATTATGATAATATAAATGTTTAGGCAATTCGCGCTCAAGTCGGTCTAAGATTAACTCCTCCAAATCTTCCAATTTAATAAGCTGGAACTTTGTTTTAAAAATCTGATTTGGTACTTTACCCAAGCCATCCAACGACATTTCGGGCCTAAAACCTTTTACGGCATAAATGGCAATATCGCCTTTATACTTCACCGGTAATTTGGCTTTAAACTCACAAACAAAATATTCGCGAACAAACTCATAGGTCATTTGCGAAATATTTACCATGCCGGTTTCCGCCGCCGATTCAATTCGTGAGGCAATATTAACGGTATCGCCGGAAATATCGTACGAGAAATTTTTTCGTCCGGAAACCGATGCTATTACCGGGCCGGTATGAATTCCGAAAGTAACTTCCCAAATTCGGAGGTTATGTTTCTGCGATTCCAATTGCAGTTTTTCCAAATAATGCAACATATCCAATGCTGCCATTACCACTTCAATAGCATTGGTTCGGTTTTTACGCGGAATTCCGCCTGCTGCCATGTACGAATCGCCTACGGCCTTAATTTTTTCGATGTTGTATTTTTCAACCGTTTCATTGAATTGAAAAAAATACTTGTCCAATTCGTCAATCAACAAATCGGCATCTTCTTCTTGCGTAAGTTTGGTAAACCCTTTTACATCGGAAAAAAGTACGGTAACCATTTGGTAACGAAGCGACTTTGATTTGTTAATTTTCAATTCCTTAGCAGCTTGCGAGGGTAAAAATGCGAGTAACGAATCTTTCTGATCGTTTTGCTTAATCAAATCTTTATTCTGAACAACCAATTCTGCGTTCAATCGTTCCAAAGCTTCAATACGTTCATTTAAAGAATTAATTTTTTCGCTTAATATTTTTATTGAATCTTCCATTGCAATATCGTGTTTTATTGAAGTATTTTTTGTATCTTTGTTAGCAACATGCAAACCATGTTTTCAGCTTACTAATTTAAGCAATAAAACTGAGCAATGCAATTTTATTTAAAAAAATGTAGGCATAAGTTTTGATATGTTTAGAAATAGTTATACATTGACCTTTTATTCTATAGGCGAATACTTAAAATTAAAATACTATTATGGAAACAAAAAAAGAGATGATCCTTGTTCCATGGGATTTCACAGAAACCGGACAATTTGCATTGGATCATGCAATTAAATTTGCAAAAATCACCGATTCCGAAGTGGGATTAGTTCATATTGTGAAAAAACAGAAAGAAGCCATTGAAGCAATTGCCAAGTTAAAACCTTTAGTTGACGAAGTTGAAAAAAATTACAACTTAAAATTGCACTTGTTTATTCGTGAAGGTAATATTTTTAAAACTATTACCGAGGTTGCCGAAGAAACCAAAGCAATTATGGGCGTTATGGGTACACACGGTATTAAAGGAATGCAACGTTTTACCGGAAGCTGGGCACTAAAAGTTATTGTAGGAAACGATTGCCCGTTTATGGTTGTTCAAGGTCCGCCTTCGCACGACTTATTCGCAAACATTGTTTTTCCGGTAGATTTTAAAAAAGAAGACAAACAAAAGTTACGCTGGGCGCATTTTCTCGCCAAATTTTTTAATACAAAAGTACATTTAGTTACCATTGAATCAACCGATGCAATAGTGGTTAAGAACACAAAATCGAACCTTATTTATGCTAAAAATTACTTAACTACCAAAGGTATTGAAAACGACATTGTTACCCTAAAAGGCAAAGGATCATTGGCCGATGAAAGTATTAAGTATGCTGCCGAAATTAATGCCGGCCTGATACTTATTATGACAACCAAAAACATTTCGCTTCAAGATTATGTTTTGGGTGCGGACGAACAGCAAATTATTGCTAACGAAGCACGAATTCCGGTTATGTGCGTTAACCCACGCGCCGACCTTACAAAACATACAGGTTTTGCATAAAACATTTTTTCAAACTTTCATAACCAAAAACCCAAAAGTGTTGCTACTTTTGGGTTTTTTAACTTAAAACAACTAATTATGGAAATTCTTTTTGCTACGCAAAACGCACATAAAATAATCGAAATTCAGGCGGCAACACAAGGGCTAGTTACCTTAAAATCGTTAAACGATTATAATTTTACCGATGAAATTCCGGAAACTAAACCTACGATTGAAGAAAATGCACTTGAAAAAGCTTGGTACATTTATAATAAGCTCGGAGTTAATTGTTTTGCCGACGATACCGGGTTGGAAATAGAAGCGCTGGAAGGCGAGCCCGGAGTGTTTTCGGCAAGGTACGCCGGAGAAGAGAAAAGTTCGGAAGCCAATATGAAAAAAGTATTGCAAAAAATGAACGGAATTAGAAACAGGGCTGCACGTTTTAAAACAGTTATTGCACTTATTTTGAACGGAAAAGAATATCTGTTTACAGGTATTGTTGATGGAATAATTATTCAAGAACCTCGCGGAACGGAAGGATTTGGCTACGACCCTATTTTTATACCGGAAAAAAACACAAAAACATATGCAGAACTAAGCTTGGCTGAAAAAAACACACTAAGCCACAGGGCTAAAGCCACTGCGCTTTTGGTCGATTTTTTAAAAAGCCACACGGTGTAAAATTTTTATTCTTCGGAAAGAAAACAAAAACATCTAAATGCAAACCTGAAAAATAATTACATGCGCCTATGAAATTGAATTTAATGCTCGTAAGCCTTATTCTTTCGTTTAATTTTATAACTGCACAGCTTCGAATTGGCGAGTGGGAGGTTCATGCAGCTTATGCAAAAAGCAATTATGTTTGTGCCGGTAACCAAGTGGTATACTGCGCATCGGCTTCAGGAATATTCAGTTACCGCCCCGAATCGGGCGAATTAATTACCTATACAAAAGCAACCAATTTAAGCGACAATAACATAAGTGCCATTCAGTATTTAACCGAAATAAACAGCCTTGCAGTTGCTTACCAGAATGGCAATTTGGATATAATTTCGGATGAAAAACTAACCAATATACCGGATATTAAGTTTAGTAAAATAAATGGCATTAAAAAAACAAACCAATTAGTATACTACAATAATTATTTGTATTTGGCTACCGCTTTTGGTATTGTTAAGGTGAATATTACGAAGAAAGAAATAGCTGAAACTTATTATATTGGGACAAACGGCACACCGGTAAACGTAAATAATTTACTTATTTTCGAAAATTATTTTTACGCCGCCACCGACAACGGTATATTTCGTTGCCCTACAAACGCAGAAAACCCAATAGATTTCAGAAATTGGACTAATATAAGTGAAGCTGTTTTAGGCAAGGTACGATTTTCAAAATTATGCATTTACAATAATTATATTATTGCCGTTAAAAAAGGTGAAACTTCATTTTCTGACCAAATTTTTAAACTCGAAGGCATATCTTTTACATCAATAGCAACGAATTTGGATGCTATTTCGGATATTATTTCGGAGAATAACACCTTATATATTGCTGAAAACTACACAATTTATGCGGTTGAAAATTTCAATCCATATACAAAACGAATACTGCATAAAGCAAATACCGGGTTTCAAACGCAAAAATTAGCCTACTTCAACCAAAATATATGGCTTGCCGATGCATCGAAAGGATTAATTAAATTAAACAACGACCTATCGGAAACGGCATTTGTACCTAACAGCCCCGCAACAGAAAATGCATATAAAATAAGTTCAGGTGAAAATTCGGTAATAGTATCGGCAGGTGGTACCAATGCATCGTGGAATAACCTTTGGCGATTTGGGCAATACATGCAATACCAAACCAACCGGTGGGACAACATAATACACTGGGATAAAGCTGATTATATAGAAGTTATATCGGTACCGAATTCGAAAAACAACTTAGCGGCAGCCAGCTGGGGCGATGGAGTAAGTATCATTGAAGACCATAAAATTATTGCACATTTTAACGAAAAGAACAGTACGCTGCAAAGCCAATCGGGCGATAGCAGGTATACCAGAATTGGCGGAATAGCATACGATAAAAAGCGAAACTTGTGGGTAAGCAATGCCAATGTTCCGAATTTTTTATCGGTTTACACTGCATCGGGCACATGGATTTCGATGAAAACAACCGGATATTTAAGTGCGAACCCCACCACCGGCAAAGTTTTAATAACCGATGACAATTACATTTGGGTACTTTTGCCCCGAATTGGCAGTATATTTATTTACGACTACAACAAAACCTTAGAAAACACAGCCGACGACAGGGCACGAATAATAAGAATGACCGACTCTAAAGGCGAACTGATAAGCGATATTGCAAACGATATGGAACAAGATTCGGAAGGCAATATTTGGGTAGCTACCGAAAAAGGTCCGGTGGTATTCTACTACCCCGACGGTATTTTCGAAAACGAGAACTTTGCCGCTTCGCGAATTACGGTAGAATCGACCGAAAACGACAGTTTGCTTCATTATTTACTTGGTGCGGAATCAATTAAAACACTGGCAATTGATGGCGCCAACAGAATTTGGTTTGGCACCGAAAAATCGGGAGTATATTTAATTGGCAACAACGGCAAAAGTGAAATTCATCATTTCGATGAAAGTAACAGTCCGCTAATTTCGAACACCTTGGTTTCTGTAGGCATAAACCACGGAAACGGTGAAGTTTTTTTTGGAACCGACATGGGCATAGTTAGTTATAAAGGAACTGCCACCAAAACCGAAGAATTTTTCGATAAAGTTTATGTTTACCCAAATCCGGTACCTCCCGAATATACTGCCGATATAACAATTGCCGGATTAGTTAAAAACACGAATGTTAAAATAACCGATATTGCAGGCAATTTAGTATATGAAGCCAAAGCCACCGGCGGACAATCGGTTTGGAACGGCATAGATTTGAATGGAAATACCATAGGATCCGGCATTTATTTAGTATTTTTAGTTTCGGAAACAGGCGAAAAAAAACATGTTACTAAATTTATGGTTATTCGCTAATTTCTTTCCCTTCCAAAATGAACGCTTATTTTACCACCAAAAAGAAATTTAATTTCTAACTTTGTTTTGTAAATACATTTGACATGCAAATTCAAACCGACTTTCTTATAATTGGCTCAGGTTTAGCAGGTTTAAGCTATGCACTTAAAGTTGCCGACTATGGTAAAGTATGCATAATTACCAAAAATAAAATTGACGAATCGAATACGGGTTACGCACAAGGCGGAATTGCTGCGGTTACTTATAGCCCCGACTCGTACACAAAACACATTGAAGACACACTAACGGCAGGCGACGGACTTTGCGATAGCCGAGTGGTAGCTTTAGTTGTTAAAGAAGCCGCCGACCGAATAAACGAATTAGTTAATTGGGGAGCACAGTTCGATATAAATGCCGACGGAAAATTCGATTTAGCCAGAGAAGGCGGACATTCGGAACATCGAATTTTGCACCACAAAGACAACACAGGCAAAGAAATACAACGCGCACTTACTGAAAGTGTACAAAATCATAAAAACATAACGATTTACGAAAATCATTTTGCGCTCGATATAATAACGCAACACCATTTGGGCGAAATAGTTACGCGCCAAACACCTACGATAGAGTGTTACGGCGCCTATGCTTTAGACTTAAAAACCAACGCATTGCTAACTTTTTTATCGCGTGTAACCTTAATTGCTACCGGTGGTATAGGCAATGTATACCACACCACCACCAACCCAACCATAGCCACCGGCGACGGTATAGCCATGGTTCATAGGGCACGCGGAACAGTTGAAAATATGGAATTTGTACAATTTCACCCAACTTCGCTTTACAACCCGGGCGAGCGACCTTCTTTTTTAATTACCGAAGCTATGCGCGGTTTTGGTGCAGTGCTCAAAAACCGACAAGGCGAGGAATTTATGCACAAATACGACAAACGGGCTTCGCTTGCTCCGCGCGACATTGTTGCAAGAGCTATAGACAGTGAAATGAAACTTTATGGCGACGATTATGTTTTTTTGGATGCAACTCACCTCGATTCGAATGCTTTAATTGAACACTTTCCGAATATATACAGTAAATGCCTATTATTGGGAATAGACATTACCAAAGATAAAATTCCGGTAGTTCCGGCTGCTCACTACGTGTGCGGTGGAATAAAAGTTGATAACAACGCTGCTACATCCATAAAACGCCTTTATGCTGCCGGCGAAAACACAAATACCGGATTGCATGGGGCAAACAGACTGGCTTCCAATTCGTTGCTCGAAGCTGTAGTTTACTCGCACCGAGCGGCTTTGCATTCGGTTGAAAATTATAAACATTACAGTTTTCAAACCGATATACCTGACTGGAACGACGATGGAACATCGCACCCCGAAGAAATGATTCTTATTACGCAAGAATTTAAAGAATTGCAGCAAATGATGAGCAACTATGTAGGTATTGTGCGCTCGAACCTGCGACTAAAAAGGGCTCACGACCGATTAGAAATTATTTTCAGAGAAACAGAAGATTTGTTTGAGCGGTCGGTACTTTCGCAAAGCCTTTGCGAACTGCGCAACGCCATAACAGTTGCCTATACTATTATAAAATTTGCTAAACGCAGAAAAGAAAGTCGCGGTTTACATTTCAATGTCGATTTTCCGAATAAGAATCCGCATTTAGACTTCCATGCAGTATAAATAAAAATATTCGGCATTAAAAATGTCGAATATTTTTGTATCCTTCTTCTAAATAGAAGCTAACAATGCTATGAGTTAATTTCACTTTAAACATTCTGCCATAGAGCATCAATCTTCCGGGGTAAAAACCACGTATTCAAACGGTAAATCAATCAGTTTTTCGTATCTTTTTCCTGCTTGCAACATGGCTAAATCCTCCTCCTCAGAAAACCAACGAACCACCACTTGGCTGGTTTCGCGCAATTTTTTGAGCAGCAAAAGCACTTTGCCTATTTGCTTTGCCGATGCAGTATTGAAATATTCAAATTTAAATTCAAACACCGTTTTATCGTTGGGCGTTTGCATGTATTCCTCTATCCACAATTGTATTGGTTTATAGAAAGACAACGCATCTTCCGGCAACGACTTGTTACCAATGAAAAAAACATCTTCACTCGGAGCGAATCGTACGCCCGGAGTATCGTTAGTTGCTTCAATTATTAAATTATCAATCATAGTTAAGTTCAATCAGGTTCTATCAATCGTTGTTTCTAATGATAAAAACGACACATTATCGTTTACCTTTTTTAAGTTATATCTTATTAAATTTCCTGTTTTAAGGCGTAAATCAATAAATCCAAGCCCGGCTCCTTTGCTGGTTTCATTTTCGAAATTAAGCAATTTCTGCTCATAATAATCTTCCAAATCCTTTATTGATAAAGAATTGGTGTAATTAATATTAGCTGCCAATTCATCAATTTCGGTATTCAGAATATAGTTGCCCGAATTCAATAAAAAGTGGCTTTTATTTATGGCTATATAAAACATTCCGGGTTTTCCCATATCTGTCGATTCATAATCGGCGCCGTGCTTAATTATGTTTTGCACTACTTCAACCATAACGCTATATAATTGTTTTCGTAATTGCAAGGTTTCATTTATTTGCGACTCAATTACACGCAACAATTGCAACATGCTTTGTTGCGTAAAAAAACTGTTAATTATAAGCAGTATATTTCGACTATTGAGCGTTTGGTGCAAGGCCGAAACTTGTTTTAACGAGCTATCATCGTCGGTTTCCGAATTATTGATTTCCGACATTACCGGAATTTTAGAATGCAAATAAAACAAAGCGTGAACGTCGTTTAATATTTTAAAATCGTAAAGCAGTTTTGAACCCGATTTGCGCGCCATATCTATTAAACCCAAACCGGCTCCACCTTTCGACGATATTTCGCCGCTTGTTAAACGCGCTTTATAAAAATCGCGTAATTCATCTTTTGACAAACTGTTAATCATATCTAAACGCGACTTGAGTCCTATTACGGTGTCGGCATTAATTTGATTTCCGGTAGTTATATAGTAATTATTATTTTTTCGCTGTACCGCAAATATAGCAGTGCTTGTAAGCAAACTTTCAGCATCCTCTGCCTGATGCTTGGCAATATTTTGAAGCGACTCTACAATAATATTATATACTTTTTTGCGTACCGTAGCTGTTTCATTCGCATCCATAATATTCGTTTCTGCCAAATCAATTACATGATCTGTCATTTCGCTATTAAACACACCCCTATAAATATAATTCAGATTACCCCGCAACATACCTTTAAAAAGTTGGTAGTTGAAATCGAGGTTTTCTATATTGGTACTTTCTTTCATAATAAAATGGAAACCCTAAGTTTTAACATACTATTGAACAAAAAACAAGCCAAATAACCGGTTAAAAACAGTGTGCGAATATTCGTTTTTTTTCATCCGAAATATACGCATAAAAAATTTAAGTTAGCGGTGTTTTTGTCATTTTTTTTATTGCTTATCAAAAATAATTCTAATCTTTGTAATATAATCGAGTTACACGCTAAATTCTGTGCTATGTACAACAAAATTTTTACCCTAAATCCGTTTTTATTGCTCGCTCTAACCCTGCTTTTTGCAACCTTAAACACTAATTCACAATCACTTGAACCACCCACCTATGCGGACTATTGGCAACGAGGAAATGCCTTAAAATTTCAGGTTATTTCCGACCTTGGCATTTCGCCTTTGCAGTATTCGGGGCCCGGTTATGCATTCCAATCAGGCTACCTTTACGAATATGACGGCTATAATGTTACAATTAATTCAGAAATAGATGTTGCTGCACTATTTACGTTTACCGATTCGCTCCAACTTTCTTCCTCTGCGTTTCTTTTTTCGAACCGATTTGCCTATACAATTAAGAAGCAATTACCTTGGAGTATTTTTTCGACTACTAATTTTGCCGGCATAAGTTCAAGCATCGAAACTAATTTACGAAACTATCCGCACCTAGGAAACAGCGCATTTTCATACCATTTCATATATTCGCTTGCATTAAGCGCATCAACCGAACGAAGTTTCAACCTGAAAAAGAGAAACTATACATTAAAAATGGCTTTTTCGATGCCGTTTTTTGCAAATCTGGTTCGACCAAATTATATACATTTACTCAATTTTACGTATCCGGATTTCGACCCAATGAATGATTTTTCAGAAAACAAAAAAACAGTTACAATCAATAAATTTCCGCGCTTTGAAGCTACTTTCAGTGTACTTTATAAGGCAAAAACCGGAAATGTTTTTGAATTTTTTTATAAATTCGACGAGTATGTACTTAAAACAAGCCAGCCGGTATATCACAAAACCATAGCCGTTGGTTTATTAACAAATATACGCTTAAAATAAACTTTAATTAAAAATATTCATGAAAATAATATACTGTACTTTAATAATAATTACTTTAAGTTTTTTATCATGCGACAAATCGGATTTTAAGCAAGAATTTAGTCGCGACCCAAAAGTAAACTTTGAAAGCATGTGGACGAATGTTTATAACAAATATTCGTTTTTTGAATTGAAAAACATCGATTGGCTTGCTGTAAAAAACAAATACGCAGCACAAATTGATACAGTAAAAACAGAAGTTGGTCTGTTTGACGTGCTGGCAAGCACACTTAATGAATTGCAAGACGGACATGTAAATATATTTGCTCCGTTCGATTTTTCGCGCAGCTGGAGCTGGTATTTGAATTATCCGCAAAATTTCAATAAATATATTTTAGAACGAAATTATTTAGGTACCAACTATAGAGTAACGGGAGCACTTACCAACCAAATAATTAATGGGGTTGGCTATATTCGGTATTCGAGTTTCGAAAATGGGGTTTCGGGCTCAGATTTAGATTTTGTACTGAAACGGTTTGCCGATTTGCCCGGAATAATTATTGACGTTCGCGATAACGGCGGCGGTAGCCCACTGAATGCTTTTACAATTGCCTCGCGATTTACCACCGAAACAACGCATGTATATTCGAGTTCGCTAAAAAACGGTCCGGGTCAACATGAATTCAGTCCTTCGGAAAAAGTATACTTAAGTCCGTATAAAGGTATTAACTATACAAAAAAGGTGGTAATACTTACCAACCGATTATGTTACAGCGCAACCAATTTGTTTGTAGCCATAATGAGCAATTTGCCAAACGCAACCATTATAGGCGATACTACAGGCGGCGGAGGCGGAATTCCGGTAAATGCTGAATTACCAAACGGTTGGACTTACCGCTTTTCGGCAACGGTAACCACCTTGCCAAACGGACAGAACATAGAAACCGGCATTGCGCCCACGCTTAAAGTCGATTTAAGCCCTGCCGACGAAGCTGCCGGAATTGATACCATTTTGGAAACTGCAATAAATTTTATAAAAAATTCGAAATAGCTGTAACTTTTTCACTTTTCATCCGTCTTATAGTAGAATTATAATTCGGCTATGACAACTGACCAATACAACCAACTTGTTGATAAGCATGCGGATGGACTTTATCGGTTTGTGCTCAAAACCTGCAATAACTCGGATAAAGCAAAAGACATTGTGCAAGATTCGTTCGAACGATTATGGCAAAATGTAAGTAATATTGACGCTGAAAAGGCTAAATCGTACTTATTTACTACGGCATACCACATTTTTGTCGATACTCATCGAAAAGATTCGAAACAAGAACGACTAAACACAAGCCGCATCGCTGAACCAATGCACAACTCGCAATACTCCGATTTGCAAGAAGTGTTGCACCGTGCATTAAACCAACTGCCCGAAATACAGCGCAGTGTTGTGCTGCTGCGCGACTACGAAGGCTACTCGTATGACGAAATTTCGGAAATTACCGGACTTTCGGAATCGCAAGTAAAAGTATACATTTTTAGAGCACGGGTGGCGCTAAAAGAAATTATTGGCAGCCCGGCAGCAGTACTGGAGTAGTATTATAAACTTATTTGAACAGATTTTCAACAGAAAAAATTATACGGCAATGAAAATAACGACAGCAAACTACGAAGAATATGCTTTAGACTACATGGCAGGCGAACTGCAAGGCGAAGCATATACCGATTTTTGCCGATTTTTGAATGAAAACCCTCAAATTAAAAACCAACTGGAAAATTTAAACGAGGTGGTGCTGGAACCTTCGATTAGTAGCGAATTTAATACCGAAACTTTAAAAAAGAAATTACCGGCAGAAGGCGAAGCACTTAGTTTAGCATGTTTCGACTATCTGGAAAATAATTTTACCCGGACAGAACGAATAAATTTCGAAAAAAAAATATTGGTTTTTCCTGTGGCAAAAGCCGAGCTTGCGGCACTTGCAAGCACGGTGTTGGAACCCGACTTACACCTTATTTTTCCGTATAAACAAAAACTAAAACGTTTTGCGTTTCCGCTATTTTTTGGTTATGCAGCAAGAACTGTACTTGGCGTAGCAGCCGCAACTATTATTTACTTTGGCATTAGAACGGCAATTGAAACACAAAATTTTGCTTCCGATTTAAATCAATCGGTTGCCATAAACGATAGCATGCTTATTCCGCAACTTAATAATTCGAACAAAAAAATTGAGTTGCCTTATTCAAAAGAACAAATTCAGAAAATAAAATCGCAGCGCAGCTCCAACAAAGCAAATTTGAACCAAAATGCGAGCAGAAAAAACACTTCAACCGGAATTAAACTTGCAGCAAACACCCAAGTTACCGAACAACCAACGATGCAAGAACTTTTACTAAATCCGTTAAATGCCGGACAATTATTGACAAAAAATGCCCTTTCGACAGAAAAAATCAATATTCAAACACTTGCCATGGTTTTTCCAAAAAACACGGTAGAAGAAAGTAGCGAATATAAAAGTATTACCAATGTTTTAATCGAGAAATTCAAAAGAAATGTACTTAAAATAGACCAGAAAACCCCTATAAATGCGATGGTTTTAGCTGAAAGCGGAATTAATGGGATTGGAAAAATGACCAATTCGTTCTTTCAGCTTAAAACGCAAAAAAATAGCGACGGAAAACCAACTTATTGGGCTTTTGAAGCCGGCAAATTTTCGATTGAAAGACAAATTAAAAAAAATATTTCGGAGTAGCTGTAACTTTTTAATAAGTTGATTCGTCGTACGCATATAAAGACAAAAATGCAAACAAAATGTTGAATCAATTTAATTTTAAAGCTATGAAAAAGATGATGTTATTAGCGTTACTTATAAGTGTATTCACTATAGCAAACGCACAAGAGCCTGACACTACACGTATTAAAATGGGTAATAAAAAAATTACCATTATTTCAAAAAATCAAGGCGAAAAAGGACTCAATACAGGTCGTGAGAATTTTGAAAAAGAACTTAAAGCTTTGGAAGATTCGCTAAAGAATTTTGAAAATAAGATGTCGCAAATGCGCGAACAAGGCAACAACGACGAAATAATTATTCTTGAAAAAGAAACCGAAGAAATAAAAAAGCAAATTGAAGCTTTAAATAAAGGCATTGAAGACATTAAAATTCAGATAGAAAACGATTTTGATGTCGACAATGAATTTGAGCACGAAATTGACATTGATGATGACCACCATGATCGTAAAGAAGAAAAGAAAAAAAGAAAATCGAGGTTTGAAGGTCATTGGGCAGGTTTTGAAGTAGGTATAAACAGCTTTATGAACCCCGATTACACCTTTACCTTACCGACCGATGGTAAATTTTTGGAACTAAATACTGGCAAATCATGGAATTTCAATCTTAACTTTTTTGAACAGAACATTCCTATCCATCCAAAGTACTTCGGATTTGTTACCGGTTTGGGCGTTAATTGGAATGTATATAGTTTCAATCAGGATATTAAACTTGTAAAAGACGCTACGGGTTATATGACAGGCGAAGAAGTTACCGATACTGATTTTAATAAAAACACACTCCGTACAATTTATTTAACGGCTCCTTTAATTTTCGAAATTCAAATTCCGACAA